>JAZUEV010000072.1:0-2200 GCA_045640345.1 Treponema sp. | reverse complement strand
GGTAAACATCTGGCTGTTTTCAGAAGCCTTCGATATCGACTGCAACTCTTCCAACTGACTAAAGGTTGCCATCTGCGATATCCATTCTGTGTTACTCGTTGGTTCCAATGGATCCTGATTCTGCATTTCACAAATTAACAGCTTTAAAAAGGCGTCCTGACCAAGATCTGTTGTACCTCTTGTTTCTTTTACCTCTTTGGTCTCGACTTTTGCTGTTGATTTGTCTTTTAGGGTCAGCCCAGGGATCATGTTTCCTTTGCAGACAAACTACAATCCAGGCTTCACAGGATTTCTTCAGGCAGATGTGGATTTGCTTGGATTTTTGAATGTTGGATTGGAAGGAGCCATGGTTATGGAAACTCCAAAACAGATGACCACCAGTTTGAACGTGTTTGGAGTGGGAATTGGTGCGAGCGCATATTTTTACCCCATAAGCCGACTTTATCTTGGAGCGGGCGGATCATTTGGTGTTTATTCCGCCAGATACAAATTGGAGCAGGAAGAAGTTTTCTCTAATTTTTATTGGAGAGGATATGGAGAGATTGGATTCCGAATCAATCCAACTTTTACTGTCAACGCCTTTGGTGGATTCGGTTCCTACATGGTTTCAAAGCCAGGATCAAGTTTGTCTGGACCATTCGCAGGTGTGTCAGCAAAAATCACATTGTCCTTGGGAGCAAGCGGTTCGACAGCATTCCGAACATCATTGCAGCAGGATATGCCTGTATACCCTCTTTATCTTGGAATCTACAAGGAAAATCCAATCGCCTATGTTTCAGTCCACAACCAGGAAGGCGCGGAAATCACCGATGTTAAGATTTCTTTCAGGGCTGGAAAATATACATCAGAGACAATCGAGTGTGCAAGTTATTCTAAGATTGGAAAATACAAGAGCGTGCAGGTTCCTTTGTTGGCTTCGTTCAACAGCGAAATCCTCAAGTTCAGCGAAAATGGAAAAATCTCTGGAGAATTGGTTATTGACTATAAATTCCTTGGAGAAAAAAAGCAGTCCATCCAGAACCTCGTTGTTGATGTCTACCACAGAAACGCATTCTCATGGGAAGATTCAGCGGCTCTTGCGTCGTTCATTTCTCCAAACATTCCTGAAATCTATGAATTCTCAAAATATGTGGCAGGAATTGCCCGAAACGGTTATCGCTCAGGTTTGAACAGAAATCTTGAAATGGCAATAGCTATGGTTGAATCTCTAAGACTTGCTGGAGTGGAATATTCACAGGACACAGCCACACCTTATACTTCATATCATCTGTCAGAGGAGGTGGATTCAGTACAGTTCCCATTGCAGACTATGAACTTCCTTGGTGGAGACTACGACGATATAGGTCTTCTTTTGGCAAGCTGTCTTGAATCTGTAGGTGTCCCAACTGGATATCTTGTTTGCGACGACGACTTTATTGTTCTTGTTGATTTGAATGTAAAACCAAGTTCAGCAGGAAACCATTTTGGCGATGTATCGAAGTTGATTGTGGATGACTACACAGCATACTTTGGAATGTCCATGAAACATCTCCAGAACGGATTCTCCAAATCGCTAAGCGAGGCAGAAAAAATCATCCAGCTTGCAAACGAGGGAGAAATCTACTGCGAATATGTCAACACAAGCGAGGCATGGGGAGCTTACAAGGAAGCAGTATTCACAGGTTCTTCCGGACTTTTCAAGAACCCAGGTCAGACACAGATTGAAGCGGCTTACAAGAAATCTTTGGATGGATATGTAAATACCGAAATCAATCAGGTAATCGCCAACGCAAGAAAGACTGGAGATCCAAACAAGGTCGGTCTGGCATTGGTCCGAATTGGTCGATACGCAGAAGCAAAGGCTGAATTCCAGAAGTCCAGCTCAATTCAGGCTATGAACAATCTTGCCAATGTATATATTATAGAAAAGAATTACGATGCTGCTATAAGACAGTTTAATAAAGTCCTTGAAATCGAACCTGGAAATGCAACAGCGACTAATGGAATCAAAAAGGCCGAATCTTTGAAGGGGCTCTAATATGAAAAGATTTTTTTCAAAAAAACTGAGTCTGATCTGCTTGTTCTCTTTTTTGACATTGGGAGCATTCGCAGATTTGCAATTCAGTGTACTACCCTATTTTAGTGTGCCTCTTGGAATCCGTCTGCAACCTTCATTCGGTGTCTCTGCGTCAATCGATTATTCACCGATAACAGTTCGGGA
>JAZUEV010000071.1:0-4693 GCA_045640345.1 Treponema sp. | reverse complement strand
GAAAAAAATTATTTAAGTCCAAAAGATTTTGAAGATTTTAAAATCGCGCTAAAAAAATTGTCTCCAAAAAATCGTGACACAAATTTGATGGAATCACTTTTACAGAAAAATCCAAAAATCGAAAAGACTCTAAAAAAACTTAGAGGTCTTGGACTTGCAATGGTGTAAAAATGGAAAACATAAAGACCTATGCAGCCATCGATTTAAAAAGTTTTTATGCAAGTGTGGAGTGTCGTGAGAGGGGACTTGATCCATTGACTGCAAAACTGGTTGTGGCTGATGCAAGTCGTACATCCAAAACAATTTGTCTCGCAGTTACTCCTGCTTTAAAATCCTATGGACTTTCTGGAAGGAGTCGTCTTTTTGAGGTTGAAGCAAAAGCGTCGGAAATTAAAAGACAGACTGGAAAAGATTTGGACTACATTGTTGCTGTTCCTCGAATGGCTTTGTACATAGAATATTCATCAAGAATTTATGAAATCTATTTAAAATATTTTTCAGCGGATGATATCCACGTTTATTCCATTGATGAAGTTTTTATTGATTTGACCTCTTATCTGAATCTCTATAAAATGTCCTCCCATGATTTGGTTCGCAAAGTCATTCAAGAAATTTTGGATGTGACAGGAATCACTGCGACTGCTGGTATTGCTCCAAATTTATATCTTGCAAAAATCGCCATGGACATAGTGGCGAAAAAAATTCCTGCTGACAAAGATGGTGTAAGAATTGCGGAACTTGATGTGATGTCTTATAGAAAAAAACTTTGGAGTCACCGACCTTTGACTGATTTTTGGAGAATCGGACGAGGGATTTCAAAGCGTCTTGAAAAAATGAGACTTTTCACTATGGGAGATATTGCGAAAAAATCTCTGGAAAATGATTCAATCCTTTACAAAGAATTTGGAATTGATGCAGAGATTTTAATTGACCATGCCTGGGGATTTGAGAATGTGGAAATGAAACACATCAAGTCCTACAGATCCGAAAAAAAAAGTCTTGGCTCTGGACAAGTTTTGCATGAGCCTTATGATTATAAAAAAACAAAAATCGTTGTTCGGGAAATGGCTGAACTTTTGGCGTTGGACCTTTTTGAAAAACAACTTCTGTCTTCCTCTATCAATTTGATGATTATGTATGACCGTTGTTCCTTGGAAGATAATTCCTATAAAGGAGAAACTGTTCTGGATGGTTATGGTCGATTTGTTCCTAAACCAAATCATGGAATCATTCATCTTGGGGACCAAACCAATTCATCAAAAATTATTGTTGAAAAATCCATGGAACTTTTTGATTCAATTATAAACAAAAATCTTTTTGTACGAAAAATCAATATTGTTGCATTGGACACGATTCTAGCAAATCAAAAAGAAGCAAGCCTGTTTGATGATTTTGAAAAAAATGAAAAAGAAAACAATCTTCAAAAAGTCAGACTTGAGATTATGAAAAAGTTTGGAAAAAATGCTCTCCTCAAGGGAACAAATTTTGAAGACGGAGCAACCACAAGGGACAGAAATCAACAGATTGGAGGACACAAGGCATGATTGAAAAAATCGACAAATACGAAGAAATCATCAACACTTCCTGGCCACAAAAATCCAATCGACCTCGGATGAACTTGGAGCAAAGGGCAAAAATTTTTTTACCATTTTCTGCTTTGCGAGGCTATGAAGAAAGTCTGGAAAACCAACGGCAATTGAATTTGGAGAAATACGAAGAAAAATATTCGCCACAAAACGAATTTGAAGAAAATTTTTTGCCTAGATTGTTTCCTTAAATAAAAAAATTTGTTATACTCATTATATGGAAGAATTAAAAAGAAGAGAAATATTTTCTTACTCTCTTGGGGGATTTGGAAAAAATCTGGCTTATGTTTTAGTGTCCTCTTATACGCTTTATTATTATAATTCTGTTTTAAATGTCAGCGCATCTTTTGTTGCAATTCTTTTGATGGTTGCCCGACTTTTTGATGCCTTTAACGATCCAATCATGGCGGCGGTTGTTTCAAAAACGAATGGCTCCATGGGTAAGTACAAACCTTGGATTTTATCTGGAGCGATTTTAAATTCGTTGATAATTGTTGCCATGTTTACAGTTCCAAAAAATCTTGGGGACGTGGGCGTAAAAGTTTATATCAGCATCACATATTTTTTGTGCGGAATCACTTACACTATAAACGACATTCCTTATTGGTCTGTTATTCCTGCGATCACCCAACCTGGACGGGCAAGGGAAAATCTGACTCTTTTTACTCGAATGATGTCTGGAATTGGAACTGGACTTGCGACAGCTTTTACAATGTTCTGTGTCAGCAAACTTGGTGGAGGAACTTCCGTTGAATCCTATCGAAAAGGCTTTACAATTTTTGCAATCATAACAGCGATTTTTTATACACTTTTCACAGTCGTTACAATCATCAATCTTCCGAAAGAACGATATGAAGAAGATGAAAATATTTCCATCAAAGAGATTTTTTCTTCATTGATTCATAACGACCAGGCAGTTGTTGTGTCCATTATTATTGTTCTGTTTTTTTCTGCCATCAGCATCACAATGAACATGGTGCTTTATATTTTCCAGTATGAAAATATCGAGATGGAATTTTTTGGAAAAAATCGTGACTACAATAATTTGTACACAGTCTATATGGTTGTGGTTGGTGTTGTTGAATTTTTGAGCATGGGACTTTTTTATCCTTTGCTGCGACAAAAACTTTCCAACAGAAAAATTTTTATTCTTGGAACTTTTGTTGCCATGATTGGATATGTGGTATTTTTTGTAAGCGTATTCATAAAAGAAAAAATGAATTTCTATATGATAACGATTCCAACTTTGTGTCTTGCTTTTGGATTGGGAATAGCCTACGTTCTGATTTCCGTTTTGATTGCAAACGCTGTGGACTATGGTGAAAGAAAAACTGGAAAAAGACAGAACAGCATGATTTCATCTTTGCAGACTTTGATGCTTAAGTTGGCGACTTCTGTTTCTGTTTTCATCACTGGATTGGGAATCGATTGGATAAAATATTCCGACACAATGATTCAGACAAGGGATATTTTGATTCGTGAACGACTTCTATTTTCAGTTCCATCTTTTGTATTGATGGCAATTGCTCTTGTGCTTTTGATGAAAAGAAAAGACTTGTAGATTAAAAATAGTAAAAGTCAATTGGCTGAGCAAATGATTGGGCGTTCACTTAAAACAGTGGACGTCTTTTTTATCTGTCTTGTTGATAAGATTTTTTATAGTCGAAAAATAAAACCACCAAGGACATGAAAAAAAATAAAAAAATTCACACATTTAACTTTACGAAATGCACTTGTGGGGCTATACTTAAAATAGGATGATAAAAAGATGTGGAGGCCTTTTAAATGTCCCCATATTTTTTTATTTGTTACAGATGCACGCTAAAAAGTCAGTTTTGGAAATTGATATTTTCTTGTTGACTTTTGAGGAGATAAAGATGGGCGAAGAAACAAAAAAAGTAAGCCAGCAGGAATTGGAAGATAAATACTCAAAGCAATACGACAAGGGACTTGCCATGAAGCTTTTGGTCAAACTCAGAAAGTCCACCCGCGGTAAGCGAAGCCTTCTTTCAAAACCACTTGGAGGTGTGGTTGAACTTTTGGGACACCTTATTTCGGCGCTAAGCAATCCGGCCACCCCTGCAGGAATGAAAGCTGGAATCATGGGAGCCATTGCCTATATTGTTTTGCCTGTCGATTTGATTCCCGATGCCATTCCAGTAATCGGTTGGACAGATGATATTGCCAGTGCGACAGGAGTTGTGGCTATGGTTAAAAAATATAGCACATTTTCTTTGGAAGACTTGGATGCTTATATTGATGGAAAGGAATCCAGTTTTAGTGAATAAAATTTATATGGAGCTTTAAATGAAAATTAATTTGCAAAGAGCCATGAAGGCACGAAATCTTCTGAAGGCTGAGATTGCTGACAAAATAAACCTCTTGTCCATAAGTGGATACTTTGAGCACGAAAAATACAAAAAATCGGAGATTGATGAACAATCCGTAAAAAAATTTTTGGATTCAGCCCCCAATATAAAAGTTGAACGGCTGGATGGAGAAAATCGTGACAAAGTTTATGACTATATAAACAGTTTGCAGAAATCTCTTTACGACTTGAATATTGCCATTGAAAAATCCAATCAGGCGGTTCATCTTTTGTTGATTGAAGAGACTTTTGTAAAATCAAAGCTGTCCCTGGCTCAGGATATTTTGGACAACAAGCGGTCACAAAAAGAAAGAGAAGAAATTGACGAAATGGAAGTTATAATTTCCGAAAAACAAAGCGTCCGAACTCCTTACATCCATGTGAACGCTTTTGCAATGACAAAAGATTTTGTAAAAGAAGTAAAGGATTTACAAAAAAGGTTAAGTGAAATTCGAGATGAAATTTCTGTTCTGAATGCCACAACAGAAGTTGAAGTTGATTTGCCAGAGGATTTCATCTAACAAAAATTATTTCCAAAAAAAACGGTAGACATTTTTGTGTCTGCCTTGCCGTAGATGGATTTTTGAGATTTGTTCTAGACTAATTTTTGAAGACTTTTATCTTGGCTTGGTTTTCCTTGCTGGAAAAGATCAGCTCTGCTAGCTTAGGACGGTCTAATTGGCCATCTGCTGCTAGGATCTGGGTGCCAAAGGTCATCAGAAGGGCTTGAAGTCGGATC
>JAZUEV010000070.1:0-1674 GCA_045640345.1 Treponema sp. | reverse complement strand
CCTTTTTAGAAAATCTGGCCGCCGTTTGGTCAGTTCTTAATGAATTGGTTGTCTGGGAATATCGCTGTGTGCATTTTCGAGTCTTTTTTTATGAATCGCTGGAAGATTTGTTTTATTTACTGCTTACTGCGCTTGAAATCTAGGTTAGATATTCGTCTTATAAAAAATACATAGTGGTTAAGACCATTGCCAGTTTTTCTATTATATTGTAGATTATGACCATGACTAAACTTCCAAAAAACAAATTGAGTGTAAAATTGATTGCCCTGGATTTGGATGATACTTTGCTCAACGACCAGCGGGAAATTTCTGACAAAAATGTTAATGTCCTTCGTCGGGCAGCAACTTTGGGAATCTATGTGGTGCTTTGTTCGGGGCGTGCTGAACAGGGGATTCTTCCGATGGTAAGGCGATTGGATTTGGCTGGCACACAAAGCGGTAGATTTATTATTGCCGTCAATGGATGCTCGGTTTTTGATTTGCACAAGAGGGACAGAATCTACGAAAAAAAAGTTGATGGGGACACATTGCTTCGTGCAAACGCTTTGGCTCGTGAGATGGGATTCTATACTGAAGTTTATGGAAGCGATGTGATTTATACACAAAAGGCTACGGAATGGACGACCATGGACAGCGATATGTGCCATGTCAGACTTGAAGTTCCATCTGACTATGAAAATTTTTTGAAACAGGGGTTCGTAAAAATGCTTATCCCAGGCGATCCAGACCAGCTGCAGGTTTTGCAATCCAAGTTGAGGATGGAGTTTGGTGAAAACGCCAGTGTTTTTGTAAGCAAGCCGTATTTTTTGGAACTGCTCCCTCCGAAATGTGGCAAGGGTCAGGCGATTAATTTTTTGGCAGACCATTTGGGAATCAGCAGAAAAGAGACCCTGGGCTTTGGTGACAGTTGGAACGATGAGGACATGATTCGTGAATGTGGATTCGGTGTGGCCATGAAAAACGGTCTTCCAGAAATTCAGGACCTGGCAGATTTTGTGACGGAAAAAACAAACAACGAAAGCGGCGTGGGTGATTTTATTGAAAAATATGTGCTGTGAAATGTGTTTTGGTTGAATATAAAAACACACGGATTTGTTCGCATCTAACGATGCTCACGGAAGGTTTTAAGTCTGAATGAAAAAAAATATAAACTTAAGGACTGTTAAAGTTTGTCACACGGATTCGATTTTCTTAACAGAAAATCTTTAAACTGAAGTTGATGTCTAGCAGTTTTTGATTCCCTGCAAAACCATTTTTTAAGAGACATCGTTAGATGGCTCGAATCAGTGTGACATAAAAAAAGCGTGGATCCTGGAATTAACAATCGGTCGTTCCAAATTCAACAGTCATCCAACAAGTGTCTTGGAATTGTTAATCGGACTTTCCAATGACTGTTAATCAAGAGATGCTGAAATAAATTCAGCATGACGGGATCCCTGTGTGTGTTGGAGATTTATAATCGGTTTTTTCCAAATTTAACAGTCCCCAAACAAGTGTCTGGAAATAAACACACGGATTTGTTCGCATCTAACGATGCTCACGGAAGGTTTTAAGCCTGAATGAAAAAAAATATAAACTTAAGGACTGTTAAAGTTTGTCACACGGATTCGATTTTCTTAACAGAAAATCTTTAAACTGAAGTTGATGTCTAGCAGTTTTTGATTCCCTGCAAAA
>JAZUEV010000069.1:0-2043 GCA_045640345.1 Treponema sp. | reverse complement strand
ATAGTCTCCAAGGGGATATTATAGCGATTTTTTTATATGTTTTCAACAATTAGGAAGGGTCATTTGTTGGCTTCAAGGACTTCCTTCAAAATGGCAAGACCTTCCTTGATTTCCTTTTTGCTGATGTTCAATGGAGGAACAAGCCTCAATGTGTTTGTACCGGCGGTGCTGAAAAGAAGTCCCTTTGAAAGACATTCCTTTTCAATAGCCACAGGATCCTTGTCCACTTCCACTCCAATCATCAAGCCCAATCCACGGATATCCTTTATGTATGGAATGTTCCAGCTTTTGATTGTCTCCCTCATCATTTCGCCTTTTGATGTAACCTTTGCCATAAAGTCAGGTGACTTCAATGTCTTGAGGACGACTCTTGCTGCCGCACATGCTAGAGGGTTTCCGCCGAATGTAGACTGATGGTCTCCAGCCTTGAAAACTTCCGCCGCCTTGCCCCTGAACAATACTGCTCCCATTGGAACTCCACCGGCAATTCCCTTGGCCAATGTGACGACTTCCGGATTGAACTGGAGTTGCTCGCTTGCCAAAAGGCTTCCTGTTCTTCCCATTCCTGTCTGGACTTCATCTGCTATGACAATTGCGCCCGCTTTCCTAGCCTCGTTTGCCGCTGCCTGTACCCATTTTGGATCCAAGAGATTTACTCCGCCTTCACCCTGGACACATTCAACCATGAGAGCCGCTGTGCTTGAATCAAAAGCTGTCCTCAAATCTTCCCAGTTGTTTGCTTCGATGGTCTTGAATCCATCTGGATATGGAGCAAAATCTTCTGGATGGAATTTGTCCTGGCCTGTGGCTGTCAATGTGGCCAAAGTTCTTCCGTGGAATGAGTTTTTAAGTGTGACTATGGTCTTTCTTTTTGCTCCACCGTTCAGGTATCCATATTTCCTTGCAAGCTTTATGGCTGCTTCATTTGCTTCACAACCGCTGTTTCCAAAATAAACACAGTCAAATCCAGTTGCGTTCAAAAGTTCCTGGGCATAGGCGTTTCCAGTGTCGCTTGTAAAATAGTTGCACACGTGGATTTCCTTTGATGCCTGTTTTGATATGGCCTTGACCAATGGTTTGTGGTTGTGTCCCAGGCAGTTGACGGCGATTCCAGCCAAAAAATCAATATATTTTTTTCCGTTTATGTCTGTAAGTGTGGATCCTTTTCCGCTTTTGAATGTCACATCAAAGGAACCGTAGTTGTTAACTATAATCTTGCTTCCCATAATATTTCCTTCCATATAAATAGTAAAAAAGTTTCTGGAGACCCTGATTAGTAAATCATTGTTCCGATTCCCCTGTCGCTGAACATTTCGATCAACAGTGAATGAGGGACTCGTCCGTCAATGATATGTGTTCTTGGGACTCCACCTTTTCGTGCTGTCATACAACATTCAATCTTTGGTATCATTCCACCGGCGATTGTTCCATCGTTTATGTAGTTGTCGATTTCTGACATTCGGATTCGCTGGATAAGGGAACTTGGGTCGTTCACATCCTTGAGCACTCCAGGAACATTTGTAAGCTGCACAAACTTTTCCGCACCCATGGCTATGGCGATTTTTGCTGCCGCCGTGTCTGCGTTGATGTTGTATCTGTTGTTGTCTCCGGATTCACCAAGGGCAACTGTCGAAACCACTGGAATAAAATTCTGGTCCAAAAGTGACTTGATGATTTCTGGATTCACGCTTGTCACTTCACCGACAAAACCCAAATCTGCTCCATCCTTGTCAATCTTTTTTGCCCTAAGAAGTCCAGCGTCCACGCCACTCAATCCTACAGCTTTTCCACCTTTCTGGAGCAAAAGACCCACGATATCCTTGTTGAGCTTTCCCGTAAGAACCATGGTCACGACTTCCATTGTCTCGGCATCTGTATAGCGGAGTCCGTTTACAAATTTGCTTTCCTTTCCAATCTTTGTAAGCATGCTGTTGATTTCAGGACCGCCCCCATGGACCAAGACAACCTTTATGCCGATGGTGCTCAGAAGAACGATGTCCTCCATCACACACGCTTTAAGGTCTTCGTTGAGCATGGCGTTTC
>JAZUEV010000068.1:0-6030 GCA_045640345.1 Treponema sp. | reverse complement strand
GTCCTATATTCTTTTAGAATAGACTGATTTTCATAAATAGTTTATAATAAAGGGAATCTCTAAGAATTGCAATTTTTAGGGATGTCTTATAGCATCTATGGTTCTTGAATTTGATTTTTAGATGAACTTTTAAATTTAATTTTAGAGCCTCCCAAAACCAGGAAAAAGGTGAGAAAAATGAAAAAACTGTCAAAAAAGTTTAAGTCACTGTATTATGTCTTAGCTTTATTGTTGGTGGTTGCAATTACAGCCCCCTTGTCATTTACAAGTCTGGACAAAAAACTGAACGATCTGTTTATAAAGTTTTTGCCAGAAGCAAAAGAGTCCGAAAAAGTTTTGCTTGTGGAAATCGATGACGCGCTTATCAATAACACAGGTGTTTGGCCTTTAACCAGAAATGTTTACGCTGACATGCTCAATGTTATGAAATATTTTGAACCAGAAGCATTTATTTCCGACTTGAGTTTTGTTGATAAAAGTCCAATCCAGGTAAACCAAGATTATCTTAGCAAAAATCTGCCACACTCTGTTGATGTTGAATTTTCAAATTTGGATGAAGCATCTGTCTATATTATGGGTGAATTGAGCAGCGGTCATTTGGATGATGAACAGGCAAATGAAATGGCTTATGCTTATTTTGAAGAAAGCGAAAACACCAAAAACAATATCAAAATCCATATTCAAAAAGCCAGCAATGATTATGACATCAATTTGAGTAACTCCCTTCGATTTTTTGACCAGTCCTATCTGACATTGTGGATGGATGCTGAAATTGATATGAATTCTATCGACCAGGACTTCTTGATGAACAAGTTGGCCTTGGACAATATTGTTTCCGACGGTGACACATTGTCTCCTGACTACAGCACAGTTCAACCAGCTTTGGATATGTTGGTCAAGGCAGCGGGAGACGCAGGATTTGTTAACGCAGAACCAGACAGCGATGGATATCTTCGTAGATTGGATTTGGTTGCGAAATATCACGGAAAATATTTTGGTCAGCTGGTGTTTGTTCCTATCCTCAAGCATTATGGAAATCCACAAGTAATCGTTTCAAATTCTTCTATTATATTGAAAGACGCAAAGATTTCTGATACAGAGACAAAAAATATTGTTATCCCTCGTTGCGAAGACGGAACTGTTTTGATTCGCTTCCCACCTAAAAAGTATGAAGAATATTCCCAGAGACTTTCAGGTTGGAGCATTTACAGAATCGCCTTGCTGGAAAAAAATCTGGTTCAGAATCTAACCACGATGCATGAGAACGGATATTTTGGAGACGAGGATTATCCTGTCTGGGATGAAGATGAAACTCCTATGGATTTGTACGATGCAGTAGAATATATCCGTAACACACTTTCCGAAGCCGATTATGATCCAGAAGAATCAGGTCTTACATTCGAGGACTATAAAACTTATCTTGAAGCATTCTATGCAATGACAGACAAATTTATTAACGGTCCTTATGAAAAAATACTTCTTGATATGGCGGGAAATGATGCAGAACTGATTCGTGATATCCTTAACTTCTTTAGAATTTCCTCAGAAATTTTGACTGACATAAAAAAACAGACAGAAACTCTTACTCCAAAGTTGAACGGAACTCTATGTGTCGTAGGAACAACAGCTTCAAGTACAACAGATTATGGTGTTAACGCTTACGATGGAAAATATGCAAACGTCGGTGGACACTCCTCCATGGCAAACCAGCTTTTGAATCTTGATTTTGTTGACGACAGTCCTTGGTGGATTGGAATTTTATTTGCACTTATTGGCGGCGCTATATATCTTATTCTGTGTATCAAATTCAAGACTCCTGGTAAAAAAATGATAAGCGGCGTTCTTATGGTGTTCCTTGTCGCTCTCATTTTGGTTACGCTGTTCTTGACCACAAGAAAATATTTCTGCGGAGTTGTTCCACTTCTTTCTATTATAGAATTGTTTATTATTATGACAGTCATCAGTTTGATAAGCACATCAAAGGAAAAGAAGTTTATTCAGGATAAATTTGGTGCATACGTTGCTCCAGAAATTGTTAGCCAGTTGGTTAAGCATCCAGAATCAGCAACAGTTGGTGGTGACAGCAAACACATTACAGCATTGTTCAGCGATGTAAAAACTTTCTCGGGATTTACAGAAACAGTCAACAATGTGGCAATCAACCAGATTCGTGAACACAATGAAGAAGTCAAGGTTGGAAAATATCCAGATGAAAAAGTTTTGTCAGAAAACGAGATTCTTATGAAAGGTGCCGCAAAAGGTGCTGAACATTTGGTCGCATATCTGAACGATTATCTTGGTGCATTGAGCGATGCAATTATGAAAGAACATGGAACAATCGACAAATATGTTGGTGATGAAATTGTATCTTTCTTTGGTGCCCCTATTGATGATGAGGACAACGCTTGGAACGCTTGTGTTGCTGGAATCCGTATGTTGCAGGCAGAAGATAAATACAACAAGGAACATTTGAACGATTTGCCAATCAATCCAAAAACAGGAGAACCATTCCTTTTGAAGTCCCGCGTCGGAATCAATACTGGAGATATGGTTGTTGGAAACATGGGAACGACACGAAAGCTGAACTACACCGTCATGGGTAATAACGTTAACCTTGCTTCCCGTCTTGAAGGAACAAACAAGGCATACAATTCGTGGATTATGTGTTCTGAAACAACATGGAAAGAAGCAACCGCAAGACCTCATGATGATGAATTGGTAGCAAGACGATTTGACTGTGTTCAAGTTGTAAACGTTGTTCAGCCGGTCCCTATTTACAATATCCTTGGCTTAAAGTCAGAACTTCCTCCAAAACAGGTCGAAGCGGCAGAAATCTTTAACCGTGGAATCGATTTGTATTTAAAGGGAAGCGACACTCCTGATGTTCCAAAAGACCCTGAAGAATTAAAGCAGGCTTATGAATTGTTCAAGCAGGCCTTGGAATGTTATCCAGAAGACCGTTCATCTGAAGTATTCATGCAGAGATGTATGTTCTATCTCCAGAACGGTCTTCCAGAAATATGGGACGGAGTATACACAATGACATCTAAATAATTAGTGCAAACTATTTTATTGAAATCCAGTTGCTCAATAAAGTGACTGGATTTTTTATTTTGCACCGATAAAAATGAACGAATCCCGACGAAAAAAAATAAAAAATATTTTTTCCAAACTATTGATTTTTCATCAAAAATGGATTTTATTTAAATGTAGGGATTTTTGCCTAGATTGATTTTTCGGAGGACAAGATGACATCCAGTTTTGTTTTTAGTATAGTAGCAGTTGTTATTGGAATTTTATGTGCTATTTTTACAGAATTTAGCATTAAAATTATTGTCATAGCTTTGGGTGGTGCGGCTGTCATAAAGGGACTTTTTGATTTGTTCAAGCTCAACAGGTTGGTAAAAAATGACAGTATCTTTCACAGGACCGTTGTTATCCGAGGACTAATCAGCATTGTTGTTGGACTTGCAGCAGTGGCATTTCCAATCGCATTTTTTAACAAAGCAGAAAACATTATAAAATTGTTCCTCTATATTTTGGGCATCTATTTTATTGTGAACGCTCTTTCTGGATTTTTGGTTGTACGAAAATTAAGCGACGCAAATCTTTCAACCAAATCAAACAAGTCCGAATCAGTAATCTGTTTGTTGATTGCGGTACTTTTGTTTTTGATTGCGGCAATTGGGGCTCGAAATATTTTAAGGATTGCAGGAATTGTGGTTGCAGTATTTGGAGTATTGGGAGCACTTTATTCTTGGAGAAACTCTCCACAAACTATTAATCCAGACAAAGTAGAAAATATTGAAGATAACGAAAATCCTGCACAAGAAGTCACAGATTCAAACACTCCAGAAACTTTCGACGGTGACGATGGATTGAGCGACTAATTTTTAACAACCAATGTAAAATTTGACCGCTAGTGGATATTCCATTAACGGTCTTTTTTTATCTACAACTGTTGTCATAGCCCCTCCCCTATTTATTTTAAACAATTTAAAAAAATTTATCAAAATTATGCAATTTCAGGGCGATTTTTGTATTTTTATTGCACATATATAAATGATGAACAAAATTGATTTTAAAATTAAACAAGTACGAAAAAATTTTCGCTTGATGGACGACACATTTTTTAGACTATGTTTTCAAAACTCTCCTGAATGTGTACAGTATTTGTTGGAAAGAATTTTGGACAAAAAACTACAGATTGTAAACTATCGTCCCCAAGATTCTTTGATTAAACTTGATGGTCGTGGAGTTGTACTGGATATTCTAGCAGTTGATTCTGAAAACAAATTCTACAACATAGAAATTCAACGGAACAACGAAGGTTCAGATGCAAGACGGGCTAGATACAACGCAGCAATGATCGACGCAACTCAACCAAAAGAAAATTCTGGTAAATACGGTAAAGACTTACCAGAAACATTCGTAATAATTATTTGCGAAAAAGACCATTGGAAAAAAGGTCAAGCTCTATATGTTTTTGAAAGAAAATGTACATTGCAAGATAACGAAGAGTTGCTTTTAAATGATGGATTACATATAATCTATGTAAACGCCTCTTATCGTGGAAGAGATCCACTGGGACAGCTGATGAACGACCTGTGTGCATACAATCTGTCTGACATGAGCGAAAGTGTTTTAAAAGAAAAAGCAATTTATTTTAAGGAAGATGCCAAGGAGGATATAGGTATGAACGATTACATCAAAGAAGTTTTCAAAGAAGAAATAGCTGAAGCAGTTGACAAAGCAGTAAAAAAAGCAGTAAAAGAAGCAGTAAAAAATGCAACAAAAGAAGCAAAACTACAATTACTAAGCGAACACAAAGAAACGGCGAAAAAACTTTTGAACTTTGGTCTTCCGCCTGAGCAAATATCCATTGCCACAGGACTTTCATTGGAAGTTGTTCGAAGTCTTACACAAACGGCATAGAATTATAAAAACTATCAAGCAGTCTATCAATTTAGGCTGCTTATTTTTTTCGGAACACCCTAAATCCAACAGTTGAAAATCTATTTTCAGGGCTCACATAATAGCGTCGGTTGATTGAGTAATCGCTATAGCATCGGTCATTGCCACGAGAAGTCCAAAACCACTCGTTAACATTTCCAGCCATATCATACAAACCAAAACCGTTGGGCATTTTTTTTGCAACTTCATGTTGGTCATTTGTGTACCAGGCAACTTCTTCAAAACTGTTGGAACCACTAAAATAAAAATTGTCGCCACCACCCGAAGCATGACCAAATTCACCTTGGGTTGGAAGACGGAATCCATTGGCTTTTGTATTCTCCAAAAACTGTCCATTAATTTTTTGACCTTTGTGGGGCGTATAATTCCAAGTGTAACAATCATTATTGCCGTCCAAAGAATAGACAGGTTCATATCCAAAAACCATGCTCAATCGATTGCAAAAAACAATTGCGTCAAACCATGAAACATTTTCAACAGGAAAATTATCTTTTTTTATGACACTTGGATTTTCACCCATGATTGCCTTGTACAATTTTTGCGTGACCTCAGTTTCCTGCACTTCATAATCACGATCGTCAATTGGAATCATCTTTAGACAGTCGGAAATATAAACAATCGTTTCAAATTGTTTGTCAGTGATTTCACCCATGCCCAATCGCTTATTTAGTTGTCGTTGCAAATCAGCCTGAGCATTGCTTATTTCACCACGACCATATTTTTTGTTTAATTTTTTTTCTTGCTCAACTTGAAAATCCGTTATCTTGCCCAAACCATTTTTTTGATTTTTTAACTGTTGATTTATCGCTTCCTTGTTTGTGATTTCACCTAAACTATTTTTCTTATTTTTAATCCGTTCTGCTTTTACATCTTGATCCAGAATTCGACCATATCCCAGACTGGCATTATTCATTTTTTCAATTTCGGATTTTATTTTTGAAACACAATCGTCATTAGAAAATTTTATCTGAGATAAATCCAATGGTATATAATTTACATAACGACCATTGTATCCCCATTTTGTGATTTTAACATTCGTGTTTGAAAAATTAACAT
>JAZUEV010000067.1:0-7185 GCA_045640345.1 Treponema sp. | reverse complement strand
TCCTTCCCAATTTAACCAAGCCCCCAACAAGTGTCTATAAGTTTATAATCGGTTCTTCCAAATTTAACCGGCCCCCAATGTGTGTCTTGAATAAACAATCGGTCCTTCCAAAATCAACCAAGCCCCCAAATGTGTATCTATAAATTTATAATCGGTCCTTCCAAAAACAACCGCCCCCCAAACAAGTGTCTGGAATAAACAATCGGTTCCACGCTATAACAATCGACCCCACCCAAATCAACCAGTCCTTCCAAAAACAAAAGTCAAAAAAAATTCCACGACTTTAGGATTTTATGTTATAATAGAAGAAATGGAGTCTCTTGAAATTGCGATTTTTAGAGATGCCCAAATATGGGGGTCATTATGAAAAAGATTATTACTATCAGCCGTGAATATGGTAGCGGTGGACATACAATTGGAAAACTTTTGGCGGAACAGCTGGGATATGATTTTTACGACAGTGAAATAATTGACATGACGGCCCAGCAATCTGGTTTTTCCCCAGAATTTGTCAGAACCACGGAGCAAAATCTTTCATCCGGTTGGCTCTATAGTCTTATGCTTGGTTCAACTTATGCTTCATCTGGAGTTTCAGGTTCCATCGGTTCATCACCAACTATTCCATTGGCAGACCAGGTTTTCAATGCGCAAAGAAAAGTCATCATCGAACTTGCAAAAAAAGGTCCCTGCGTGATTGTCGGTCGCTGCTCCGATTATATTTTGAGACACTGCGATGAAATCAACAAGGATGATTTGCTCAATGTGTTTATCTATGCTCCATTGGAAGATAAGGTGAAGCGTGCCATCGAACAAAAGGGGTTGAATCCAAAATCCGCTGAAAAAGAGGTAAAATCCATCGACAAACGAAGGGCAAATCATTACAACACTTTCACCGAAAGAACATGGGGCAAAAGAGACCATTATGATTTATTGGTGAACAGTTCCTTGATGGGTGTGGAAAAATCTGCACAGATGCTTGCCCAGATTGCGAAAATCTAAATGAAACTTTTTACAGGAAAAATTTTTCCATCAATTCTCAACCGTCTCAAAATGAAACAGAAACTGCTGGTGATTTATTCTCTGGCGTTTCTTTTTCCAATGTTGATTATCAATATCTGTCTTTATTCCTGGTTCTATGGTCGTGCAAAAAATTGGCAGATTGAACAAGCCCAGACATCGGTTGCCCATACATCTTCTTTGCTCAAGGACATGATTGAAAGTGCGGAAGAATTAAGCGACTCTCTTTATATCAACAGGGCAGTCCAGGATACAATCAGTCGTTCATTCAGGTCTGTCCAGGAAGTTTATGACCGATATATGGACCTGGATTTCTTGGACGATTTTTTACATTCCAGCTCGGATATCTACAGTTTTAGATATTACACAGAAAACGCCACATTGCTGGACAATTCTTTTTTTGTAAAAGTCAATGACGATATCAAGACGACTTCCTGGTATAAAAATGCAAGGGACGCTTCTGGAAAAATCACTTGGCAAATGCAAAACGATTCAGTGACTGGAAAAAGTATGTTGGCCTTGGTCCGTGGAGTTTTTAGAAAACCAGATGGAAAATTTTTAGGGGCCTTGGTCATTTATCTTTCCACCGAAAAAATCTTAAAACTTTTGTCCAAGCATGAAAATGAAACATTTATTTCCGTCAACGGTCGTATTGAATTTTCATCCAAAAGTCTCCCGGATATTAGGCGGCCTCCAATCATCAATGTGAATATGGATGACAAGGACAGACTGGTTTTGGATGGTGAATATCAGGAACAAAAAGTTCTTGCTTTGATGACCAAATTGTCTGGTGGTCGTGGCGATATTATTTTGACCCAGATGATAAACAAAAAAAGTGTAGTCAGGTCAACAAGTTTTGCTATTGTCATTTGTCTTGTGATTATGTTCCTGGGATCTTCTTTGTCCCTTGCCTTGATTTTTTCATTCTCTGAATATTTTTCAAAACGTGTTGATTATATCAACGGTGAAATAAAAAAAGTCGTCAAAAATAATTTTGAGCTTGGACCTAGGTTGAGCGGTACTGATGAATTTGTTGAAATCTATGATGCCCTTGGGACTACTTCAAATACGATTAAAACTTTGATTGATGAAGTCTATCAGCATAAAATCAACAAGGAACAGCTTTTGGCTCATCAAAATGAAATCCGTTTCAAGATGTTGGCAAGTCAAATCAATCCACATTTTTTGTTCAACACTTTGGAGACTATCCGTATGCAGGCTTTGGCAGATGGAAATAGGGATGTGGCCAGGACTATAAAACTTTTGGCAAAAATTCTTAGGCATAATCTTGATGCCACCGACAGACCTGTTACCTTGGTTGATGAAATGGAAGCAGTCAGCAATTATTTGGATATCCAGCATCTGAGGTTTGCAGACCGTGTTTCTTATGATATTATGTTTATGTGCAACGTGGACGGTTTAGGAATTCTACCGCTTTTGGTTCAGCCTTTGGTGGAGAATTCATTTTCCCATGGACTTGAGGATAGAAGACCTGGTGGATTTATCTGCATAACGATTGATTCCAATGAGGACAACAATATTGTCATAAAAATCAAGGACAATGGTTGTGGAATGTCCAAAGAAAAATTGATTCAGCTTAGGGAAAGACTCGCCACTGGTACGGTTGAAAAATTTACCACATCAATCGGTATGGTGAATGTCAACCAGCGCATAAAACTTTATTACGGATCTCAGTATGGAATTGTGGTTGACAGTGTTTTGGGTGAAGGAACAGAAGTGACCATGACTCTTCCAAAGTTGATGGTCTAGAATTTAAATTCATAAGGGAGTCTCTAATTTTTTAGGTGCTCTTGATTTTTGAGGTCACTGAAAAAGTGTGATTTTGTCATGCTGGATTTATTTTAGCATCTCTTTAAATTATAGTAATATGAGTTTTAGAGATTCCGAATCATAAGCCGTAGCAAGTGGGTGGTGCGGCGTAGCGTTTGGAATGACAATTTTTAGACTTCTTCGGCAACCAAATTTTTTTTATAGGGGTATATTATGGCAAAAAGACCTTTGAAGATTTTGATTTGTGATGATGAAGAAATTGTTAGAAAAGGTTTTAAAAATATAATCGACTGGGAAAAACTTGGCTGTGAAATTTGTGGCGAGGCTGGTAATGGCGAAGATGCATTGGAAAAAATCGTTAGCCTAAAACCTTCCATCGTTATGCTTGATATAAATATGCCCGTCAAAAATGGTGTTGAGGTTTTAAAAGAAATCCACGACCATCCAGAAAATTATCCTTCAAAACCCAGCGTCCTTATTTTGTCCGGCTACAGTGATTTTGATTATGCGCAAAAAGCTGTCAACTATGGTGCGGAAGGATATATCGTTAAGCCTGTTGACGAAGATTTGTTGGAAGATAAAATCAAAGCGATTATTCAGAAAAGACAAAAAGAATCGGAAGTGGACAGTCTTAGAAGCAACGCAAAAAATCAAGAAATCGAAAGAAAATTTTCTCAGATGTTTTTGTTTGGAGCAGTGGAAGATGCATTTGGTCCTGATGAAGAAAATTCGGACAAATATAAAGTCGCCATTGTCTCTCCTGAACTTTGTGGATGTGCGGGACAGTTGCAGTCTTTAAAAGTTGCCGTGTCTGAAAATTTTATGTACACCAATCACATAAGTTTTGCCATGGAGCCGGTGTATATAATCGTCTTTAAAAATGAAAGTGAAGAATCCATTATCCGACATTTAAATAGATTCTGCAATCGTCTTCAAAAAAATAAATCTGGTTCCCTTGTGGCGCTGGGAGAAACTTTGGTGGGACTTTCAGGTGCTCTAAAAAGTTATAACCAAGCGAAGAGAATTTTTGAGCAACTGTTTTTCTTTTCAAACAAATTCTATGTCACGATTGACGACATCAAAAATGATGAGAATGCAAAAATCAGATTGGAAAGCAAAAACTCCAATATCAATCAGACGGATTTTTTTAAGTGCATCCCTGATTTCATAAAGTATATTGAAATCTATGATCTGCAAAAAATCAGAAAAACTTTGGACTATCAAATTCAGTGGCTCAAGCAAAGTTCATTGTCTGTTGACCAGATAAAAAAATTGTGCATGGCATTTATTGTTGAAACCCAAAACGCAATTCGAACAAAACATCCTGAGAAAGAATTAAAAACGGTTCCAGCTTTGGATTTGGTCAACTATATCTACACGCAAAATTATTTTGATGAAATGGTTGATATTGTCAGTGATTATGCCATGGGACTTGCTGAATCTTTTACGGAAAACACAGCCAATTCAACTATCCTGAAAGTCATCCAATATGTCAAAGCGAATTTCAACACCGACTTAAAATTGGAAATGCTTGGAAATCTTTTCAACTGCAACAGCGCCTATCTTGGAAAAAAATTCCGTGAATACAGTGGCGTTCCATTTAACACTTACATGGATATCATCAGAATTGAAGAGGCAAAAAAACTTTTGATGACCAGCAACTTGAAGATTTATGAAATTTCAAAACTGGTTGGTTATAGCAACACGGATTATTTTTATCTGAAATTTAAAAAGCACACCAACATGACTCCAAAAGAATTCAAGAGTGCAAAATTGGATGAAAATGAAAATCCATCAACTGAAATGGAGAACATGGACAATTGAAAAAACTTGTTTTTGGTTTTACACTTTTATTTTCCTTGACTTTTGTTTCCTGCATAAAAACTGTTGGAAATCAAGATCTGTCTCCATATAACCCGATCACTTTTACTTTTTACAATGGTGATTCCGGGGAGTATTTGAATTTTACTGACCCAGTTGCAAAAAAAATAACGGAGATTACTGGAGTGACACTTGATGTCGTTCCGTACAGAAAATCCACTTCCCACGATATCTCCATGATGATTGCGTCCAATCGTTATCAGGATTTTATTTATGCAAAAAGTGATTTGTCTCAGTTGATTGATTCTGGTGCGGTGATTGCATTGGATGATTGGATTTCTCCCAACGGTGAGCACATCAATTTGATTGAAAAATATGGTCAAAATTTTAAGGCGCTTTATGGTGACCAGTTGGTAAAACTGAAACATTCCGACGGACATATTTACACTTTCGGGACCTATGAAATAAAAAAAGCGATCAACGAAACCACAGGTATTATGCAGATTCAGCATGCGGTTTTAAAAGATTTGGGATATCCTCGGCTAAAAAATTTGGATGATTTTTCCAACGCTCTTCGTGCATATATAAAAAAGCATCCCACGATTGACGGTAAAAAAACTATAGGACTTTCGCTTTTGACAAAAGATTGGCTTTGGTATGTGGGTCTCAGCAACACAGGGAATTATACAATTGGATATCCTGATGACGGTCAATGGATTGTGGATCGGGAAACTCACAAGGCTCAATACAAATTTTTGAATCCAGAAATCGACCAATATTATCGTTGGCTGAACAAACTTTATAACGAGGGACTTTTGGATCCAGAGTCTTTTGTGCAGGATGAGGCCATGTGGAAATCAAAAGTTTCATCGGGAAGAGTTTTGGCTTTAGCAAGTCCTGATTGGGAATTTGATGAGACTGTGAAAAATCTTGTTGCCGATGGAATGAGCGAAAGAACTTACGCATATCTTCCAATTGTTGCCGATGAAAATAAATACCTGGACCCATCTTTGACGGACTATGGTTTTTCAGGAGGATGGGGAATCAGTATTTCAAAGCAATGTCAAAATGTTGTTTTGGCTTTTAAATTTATGGACTGGATGTGTTCCGAAACTGCTCAGATTTTGTGCAACTGGGGAATCGAAGATGAAAATTATATAGTCGTAAATGGTCGTCGAACAGTTCCTCAATATGAAAAAATAAAATCCAATGGAGATCCTGAATATTCACGGACAAGTGGAGTGGGACTTTGGACTTATCCTTTCCCCCAATGTGGTAGCGGCGCAAAAGATAAAAAAGGTGATTGGATGACACGTACTTTCAGAGACCAAATTATTTCATCCTATCTTCCTGTTGAAAAAGAAACTCTGGATGCCTATGGTGTCCAAACTTGGGCAGAACTTTTTCCTCAAAGCAATGAACTTTATCGACCAGTCCATGGACAGATTTGGCAGTACCATTTACCAAAAGATGTCAACGACACAGTTTCCGCCGCAGATGATTTTGTTTACAAAGCCTTGGTTGCCGCAATCATTAATCCAGTTGAAGAATTTGATGAACGATGGAAACTTATGGTGAACACATTGAAAAAAATGGGGCTTGAAAAAGCAGGAGAAAAAGTATCCCAAATTATTGAAAAAAAATTGGAACTTTGGACGGACAAAAAAAGAACATCTCTAAAAATAGCAATTTTTATATACCCCCTAAAGCAGTCGGTTTGTTGCAGCATAACATTGTCGTTCCGATAAACTTGTCAAAATCAAACGACTTTTTGAAACTTCAACAACCGATTAATCATAACAACAAAACTCATTTCGGGATTGGTTGGTAATAGCATAACGACCGATTAATCATAACAACAAAACTCATTTCGGCATTGGTTGGTAATAGCATAACAACCGATTAATCATAACCACAAAACTCATTTGGGTATTGGTTAGTGATAGCATAATATCCGATTAATCATTGCAACAAAACTCATTTTAGAATTGGTTGGTGATAGCGTAACGACCGATTAATCATTGCAACAAAACTCATTTTGGAATTGGTTGGTAATAGCATAATATCCGATTAATCATAACAACAAAACTAGTAGGGGCGCGATTTAAACTCACGACCGGTAGTTAGTTTTGCCCTCCTACTAGTGTCGTAAAATAAACAATCGGTCACACGCTATCATTAACCAATCATGTCATTTCGACCGCAGTGGAGAAATCTCAAACACAAAGGTTGAATTGCTGGGAGAGTCATATATCCGATTAATCATAGCCACAAAACTCATTTAGGATTGGTTGGTGATAGCATAATGACCGATTAATCATAGCAACAAAACTAGTAGGGGCACGATTTAAACTAACGACCGGTAGTTAGTTTTGCCCCCCTACTAGTGTCTTAAAATAAACAATCGGACACACGCTATTATTAACAGTTCCCTTGCTAGTGTCTTAAAATAATCAATCGGTTACACGTTATTATTAACAGTCCTCAACAAGTGTCGTAAAATAAACAATCGGTCACACGCTATCATTAACCATTCCAAAATTTGTGTTGTGAAAT
>JAZUEV010000066.1:0-1859 GCA_045640345.1 Treponema sp. | reverse complement strand
TCCCAACCCTGCATATCTCAGGATTGTGTCCCACGCATCCGCGCGGGACGGGATTTTTTTCCTCGTGGCATCGTTTCCGCTGCGCGACCGTTTCCGGTCGCCTATCGTCTCTTCCTTCCTTCCCTTCGCTGTCAAACTTCGATTTAGCAGCACTCTTTTGTGCTGGTGAGTGTTAATATACACCATGGCCTTTTTTTTGTCAACAGCTTTTTTGATTTTTTTTTATTTTTTTTCGTAGCTATCCACTGATGAACATTTTAGGAAAATTATATGGAAATATGGAGGAAAGGAATAGAATTATTGGAACATTATGTCATTGCGGGATTCACATGTTGCGATGATATCTAGTGTTTTTTTCCGTATCGTGCTGACTGTAGTTTTCCATGAAACTGATTGTTTTATGTGCGGCTAGGCATGGGGAGAGTTTGATTGAGGGGGCACTCTGGCTTAAGAAAAAGTTGTACGTTTTTGGATTGTGTCCTTCTGATGGCAATGACGATTTGGTGGAACACTTTTAGAAAATTTGATGCTTTTTTTGAATTCCAAAATAAGGACTTTAATGGGATTACATTTCCAGGGATACAATTGGTGCATGAATTCGGTTTTACAGAAGATGTTATGACAAAAAACAAATATAAATTTTGGGGACGGTTCTATGCGCAAGGGATAGTAGTGGCGGCGGAGCCGTTCCGAAGGAATGAAGCGGAAGCGGAACCACGGATAGCCCGACCCGACAGGGGTGCGCCCAAAATCTGTAACTGTCACAACTGGAATTGGGATGTTCATAAAATCAGGTGTTTTAACGGGGCTAGTTGAATTTTTTTTTGACCATCACGGTGAATTTGATATGAACAATTGAAAATCATCACATAGCAAAAGTTTTTAGCATTTCCATATCTTCTTCTGCAAAATGTTTCAGAAAATTGTAATTTCTGGACGTGACTTTGAAAATGAGATGCTTTATGCTTTGTAATTTCAAATATTTTGTCATCCAATAAAAGTGAGTGTTGATTTTTGAATTGGATAAGAAATCACTTTTTTGTTCAACTGACGGACTAAAAAAATCTAAGTACAATGGACATTTCTGAGATTTCTCCACGCACTACGTTTGGTCGAAATGACTTTGGGCGATTACTACGTTTGGTCGAAGTAACTTTGGCGATTATTTTGTTTGGGTGAAATGACTTGGTTATCAGTTTGGTCGAAATGACTTTGACGATTATTTTGTTTGGGTGAAGTGACTTGGTTAACAGTCTGGGTGAAATTAAGATTAAAGAAATCTTCTGTCATGGTTTAAAACATTTACTAGGGTCAATTTTTTTACGACTGAATTTATAAGTCAAACCTCCATCGATTTGGATATTCAAAATTTTGTTGATTACAAATTCATCGTCAGTCAGATTGTATTTCCAGTAACATCCATTTTGCAAAGGGCCACCCATTTTTTCATCTTCCAATTCAAACATAATCTGGTTATTTTTGAAAAGAGAATAAGTTCCATTTTTTTCATAACTATACATGACTTCCGGCTCATCAAGAGTTGTGAAAATAATTGCTCCTGTTTCATCATCTTTTTTTCTATCATAATATTTGTATTCTTTTTTGGAAAAACAGATTTTATTGTCGGGATGAATTTTTAAAATCGTTATCTCTTTTGAGGTGTCAAGATTTTTATCAGTCTGCTGTCCGTCCACTATTTTTTCATAAATATTTGTGGAGGCTGTTATTACGGTTTGGACAAAAATTTCTTCCGGCAAAGTTTCTGAACTGGGAATATGAATTTCGTTATAACAAGACGACTGTAAAAATAAAACAAGCACAGATAAAAATATAAAAAAAGTTTTTTTCATAGCAGGTCT
>JAZUEV010000065.1:0-6202 GCA_045640345.1 Treponema sp. | reverse complement strand
CTTTTGAAAAAAATGAAATCAATTAGCGAAATAAAAATTGGATGTATCGGTAGTGGAGTCATGGGTGGTGCTTTGATGACCGCAATGGCAAAAATAATTAATCCACAAAATATTTTTATTACCGACGTGGATTTGGGAAAGGCAAAATTTTTTGCTGACAAAAACAACATGATTATGGTTGAAACAAATGTTGATGTTGCAAAGTGCGTCGATTATATTTTTCTTGCCGTAAAACCTGCTTATGTAAAATCTGTTCTAGATGAAATCAAAGAATATATAACTGATGGAAAAGTGATTGTATCAATGGCAGCGGGTGTGACTTTAAAAACATTGTCCGAACCTTTTTCCGATTTTGGACAGAAGCCTCACATCATAAGAATCATGCCAAATATTCCAGCAACAGTTGGTGAAGCTATGATTGCTTTGTCACCAGATGCAAATGTCACAATCGAAGAAGCCAATTTAGCAAAAGAACTTTTGGGTTCTGCAGGAAAAGCTGAAATAGTTCCAGAAAAATTGATGGACGGAGTTACAGCAGTCAGTGGTTCAGGTCCAGCTTATGGATTCTTGTTTATCGAAGCATTGGCAGATGCAGCAGTCCGTTTTGGAATGCCAAGGGCTCAGGCTTATATTTATGCAGCACAAACTTTGAAGGGAGCCGCCGCTATGGCTTTGGAAGATGGTCGTTCAATCAGTGAACTAAAAGATGCAGTCTGTTCTCCAGCAGGTACAACCATTGAAGGTGTAATTGCCTTGGAAAAAAATGGATTCAGAAATGCAATAATCGAAGCCGCAACTGCCGCATTCAACAAATCAGTTGAACTTGGAAAAAAATAATTAGAATTTACTGAAAAAAGTATTTTTCAGTGCTTTTTCTTTTTATTGTTTTTATTAACGGCTTACAGCCGAGCCGTTTTATTGCCTGTATGACAATGGGACTTTTTGTCAGGGAAAAGAGAAGCCCTACTCGGAAGCGAGCTCCTCTCTTCCCCGACACCCTTTCTCTTCCCAGCACCGTTCAAGGGATTCTCCCCTTGAAAATCCCCATTATTCCCACCCTTCGGGAGTCGTTTGTAATGCACAAACTTTTTTTTCAATTTTAAATTACAAGATTTCAGTAAGCACCAATTATCAAAAATCAAAATTCCAAGTAGAAAATCTCTGGGGGTGTTTTTATATGGCCAATTATGGTTAATGTCGAACAAAAATCTCCCGTCCCTCATCAATTGACCTTTTTATCCACTCAATCTATAATCAATATAAATAATCAATAGGAGTTTTTATGAAAACAAAAAAGTTTTTTAAAGGTCTTATGACTTTGGTTACTGTGACATTTGTTGCTTCACTGATGTCTTGTGCTTCCACTTCAAAAAAGGCGGCGACTCTTGAAGAAACAAACCGTATGTTCTGGACTTTGGAAGGCACCGATTCAAAAGGTAATCCATCCACAATTTATTTCTTGGGAACAATCCATTTGGGTGATGAAAGACTTTATCCATTGCCTAACGAAGTTGTTGAAGCACTTTTTTCTTCAGATAGAATTGTTGCAGAAATCTCCGCAAAAGATATGAACAATCTGCAGGTCGAAATCCTCAAACTTATGACCCAAAGTCTTGTCAATGCAAATGGTCGAAAAGTTTTTGATTATTTGAACGAAGAAGAAATTGACGCATTGGAATCTATTTTAGGTGAAAATGTCAAAGTTTTGTCCGCCTATGAGCCATGGGTTTTGAACAATATGATTTCCACAGCGATTTATATTAATTCAGGTTTGGATGCAGCTTACGGAATGGACAACAATCTTATGGCCGTGTTAATGCAAAATGAAATTGATTGGGAAGGATTGGATGAACTCCAGACCCAGCTTGATATTTTGTGTTTTGGTGATTATGACCAGCAGTTGATAATCTTTAAGTCAACTTTGAACCAGATTATCAATTCCGATGAAGTAAACGAATATGTCAATACCATGTATGAAACTTATTTGTCTGGTGATGTTGATAAGTTTGAACAAGTTTTGAGTGAAGATCCAAGCGAAAACGATTTGTCTGCTGATGCTGATATTGATGAGTTCAATCAGAAGTATAAAAAAACAGTTTTCAATGACAGAAACGAAGCTTGGGCAAAAAAGATTAAAAAGTATTTGGCAAACGGTGGAACCACATTCATCTTTGCTGGATGCGGACACTTTGTTGGCGATGATTCTGTATTTGATCAGCTGAAAAAGATTGGAGTTATTAATTAGTATTTACTGAAAAAGCATTGTATGTGGTGGTTGAGCCTGCCGAAACCTCCACATATAGTGTCAAATGTCATTGACAAGCTCAATGATTCCATGATTTTTTTTATCTATCAACTTTTTTAGTGACCTATGTTATTCTGCGTCCCTTTTTATTTTTCTAAACTTTTTTTTTAGGGCATCATAAATTGAAGTTTCAATGGTCAATAAATAATGCCCCATCGTCACAAATTAGAAATGTCCACTTGAGTGGGAATGACCACCACCGCCGCCACCACTAGATCTGGATGATTCGATTGTTCGGGTGTGGCTTGTTTGATATTTAAAGACATCGTTCTGGGTTCTCATCTGCACACCTTGCTCTGATATATACGATTTGGCCTCGGTTGCAAATGCCACATTCTTCATCTTCTTTTTTTCACTGCTC
The DNA here is from genome assembly GCA_045640345.1 of Treponema sp. GTDB lineage: Bacteria > Spirochaetota > Spirochaetia > Treponematales > Treponemataceae > Treponema_D. The sequence continues at coordinate 3,536 of JAZUEV010000065.1, read as the reverse complement.
AATCTGATTGACGAGAAAATCAATGCAACAATCAAAGCCACAAACACAAAAACCGTCCATGCCTTCTTATTGTTTTCCGCAAGTCGCTCATTATACAGAGCCTGATAATTAATACCCTGTTGGGCATCCTGAGCCAAAATATATTCTGCACCGTTGACAAAATCACAAAGTCCACCGAACCAATCGTTTTTTCGGAAATTATCTTTGAATGCTTCTATCAAATCATATTTTCTTCCATCAAAAGCATCTCGTCCAAAACCGTGGCAATCCACATCATAACTTCTGTCATTCATGGACAAAAGCAACTGCATCATGCTTCGTCTTTCACCCAGACCAAAACCATATTGATCAAAGATTTTTTCTGCAGCCCTTTCAACATCGCTGGCATATTTTTCATAGTCGTCAATTGTGACAAGATAAATTCCTATTCCATATCTATCAGCAAGTTCCTGGATTTTTGATTCCAGTGCATCGGACTGTTCCTGAGTCAAAAGTCCATACCAATCCAAAACAAACTCATTACCCTCAACACTGTGGGAATAAGTTGTATAATTTGTTGAACTATTGTCGTAATCAGAAACATCAACGGCATATCCAGCTTCTTCCAAAATTTCAAGTATATCTGAATTTATATTTCCGTTTTCATCATAAGCATCTATGACATTTAAAAGAGCCTGCAAATCTTCTTCCGTATAATTTGAAAAATCCCAAGCATCGTAATCACCATATTCAAAAGATTCACCGGTTTCGTAATCGTCATCCCAATCTTCAGTAACTGAAAGTCTTTGGGCAAAAACTTGTGTAGCGGACAACAGATTAAAAATCAAAAAAAATGAAAACAGCTTAAAAATATTTTTTTTCATCGCCTACTCCTTGAACAACATTTTGATAACAAATCGAGCAATAAAACCAAGTGCCCCACCAATCAAAAGTCCACCAATCATATTTTTTAAATAATAGAAGAATGACAACTTTTTGGAGATCGGCAAATCACCAACGACTTTTCCAGTCTGACCATTTACAGCGAACAAAAATTTCTGGTCTTTCCATTTTGTGTACAAAAGATAAACCGGCATAAGAGCATAATTAACAGTTCCATTTCTAAGATTGATATTTTTTTCTGTCAATCGTTTGGAGTCATAACCTACAACAGTTTTTTCCATTTCGGAAACAAAAGTATTTGCACAACGATTGTTTGCTCTTGGGGTACACTGCTCGATTGTCACATCGTATTTATCAGCAAGATATCCTGGAAGATAAGCAGTTGAAAATTCAGTAAGCTCACCCATGTTGAATGGCTCCAAAGAATCCATCATATCGTCAGGCATTTTTTCTGATGCATCAACAGGGATATTTTTAAAATCAATTTTACCGTCGCGGATACAATCAAAATACCGTGTGGTTGTTGTCTCAGTATTTCCGTGGCGAGATACATGAGTTGTGGTTGTCCTAAAAGTCAGAGACCCATCAGCTGTTCCATTAAAAAGCCAGAAAGGTGTGTAGATTCCTTTGACCTCTTCCAAGTGATTTTCATCTGAGAATTCTTTTGCCAAAAGTTTCTTTCCCTTGTAAAATTCTTTTAGCGCTGCCACTGCTTCTTTTTTTTGAATCTTGAACGGAATAATATAATCTGGTTTTAAATTTCCTGCAAATTGAGTTTCGATAACAGTCGGATTTCCACAATATGGACAACTTGTGGCGGCTGTGGTCTGTTCACAAATCAAATTCGCTCCACAGGAAGGACAGTTGTACTCTTTCATTTGAGACGACTCGGCACCCCAATCATCATTTGAATGAAGATTCCAATCACCGTCTGAAGAATCAAATCCATCAGCTTCGACTGTCGGTTTATCATCATCTTTTACTTCTGAATCGGATTGTTGATTTTGAGGTTGTGCATAAATTTGTTCAAGCTCTTGTACAGTGAAAGAACTGTCGCAGTACTCGCACACAACTTTTCCGGCCGTGGGATTAAAAGTCAAACCACCCCCACAAGCAGGACACTTGTAATTATTAATAGACTTCATTTCCATAATATTAAATTGTAGCATTGAATTGTTGAATTTACAAGTAACCAATAAAAAAGATTTTGGCTATAAACAACAGTCATTTTGACTGGAGAGAGCGTAGCGAACGGAATGGAGAAATATAAAAGCAATGGTCGTTTATGAGATTTCTCCACGCGCTTCGCTTGGTCGAAATGACAAAAATAAAGTCTGTCGATTGGTGGACATGACAAAAATAAAGTCCATCGATTGGTAGACATGACAAAAATAAAGTCTGTCGATTGGTAGACACGACAAAAATAAAGTCCATCGATTGGTAGGAATAACCTTTGATAAATCCAAATTTCTGTGTTAGACTAAATCAAGATTACCTTTAAAATCTTTGTTGAAGGTTTTCAAAAAGTGAATTGCATTTTCAAATGCTCATAAGGGGGATTCATGAAATCTTATTTTGATTTGACAGGACAGGTTGCAATCGTAACAGGTTGTTCCACAGGTTTGGGAGTCCAGATGGCAAAGGCATTGGCTAATCAGGGTGCAAAAATTGTTGCAGTGGCTCGCCGAAAGGAAATGATTGAAGCTGTTGCAAAAGATATTGCTGATAATTTCAAGGTTGAAACATTGGCAGTTCCTTGCGACATTACAGACACAGCAAAAGTTGAATCCATGGTGGATGAAGTTTTGGCAAAATTTGGTCGCATTGATATTGTAATCAACAACGCAGGTACCGGTGCAGTTGCTCCAGCAGAAGATATTACTGATGAACAGTTCCAGCATGAAATGGATATTGATTTGTTTGGTACATTCAAAGTGGCTCGTGCAGTTGCAAAAAAGGCAATGATTCCAGCAAAATACGGTCGCATTATCAACATCGCTTCAATGTATGGTTTGGTTGGAAACAAGGTTTGTGGCTCAAGTCCATACCACGCCGCAAAAGGTGGTGTAGTAAATTTGACCCGTGCCCTTGCTGCTGAATGGGGAAAATATGGAATTACTGTTAACGCAATTTGTCCAGGATATTTCTACACTCCACTTACAAAGGAAACATTGGATTCAGATTTCTTCCAGCAGAACGCAAAGACAATGATTCCAGAAGAACGCTACGGTAATGAAGGTGAATTGGATTCAGCGGCTATCTTCCTTGCAGCTCCATCATCAAGCTACGTAACTGGAATTATGGTTCCTGTTGACGGTGGTTACACTGCAATGTAAAATCTTTCAACCTACAAAAGATTTAATCCCGCATCATTTTAGTGGTGTGGGATTTTTTTTTAGCAAAACTCGACCGAACATCTTATTTTGGGATGCTGAAATAAATTCAACATGACAGATAAACAAAGCTCTTTTCGACCAAACTAAGTGCGTGGATAAATCTCTTCCATGATTGTTGTTTTAGTGTTTACTGAAAAAGTATTTTTCAGCTCTTTTTCTTTTTTAAGGTCATTATTTACGGCTTACAGCCGAGCTGGTTTATTGCCTGTAGGCAAAGGGACTTTTTGTCAGGGACGAGAGAAGCCCTACTCAGAAGCG
>JAZUEV010000064.1:0-5775 GCA_045640345.1 Treponema sp. | reverse complement strand
TCCCCGTTGGAAGAAGAATTTTCGGGGGCGTTGCGGGGGTGTCCACCGCTAGAGAGGGTGGCGGAAGACATGGTGGTTGAGCTTGTCGAAACCACCTTGAACAACGATTTTTCTGTAACCCCAATGATAAGTTAGTGGCATTGCACTATGAACAATACTTTTAAAACAGGTATTCTTGACAAACGCTTTAACGAAAAAGATGAATAAAAACAAGCAGATTTGCTCATATCTAGATGTGGACAAAGACCTTTGTTTTTTGTAAAAATATCGAACTAAAATTTCTAGTATAGTGAATAATGTGGTCTTCCAGTGATTTATTATTGTGAAATTTGAAAGTGGTCCTGCAAACTTTGTCCAAGACTCTTCCATAAGATTCAATATTTATATATAATTTACAAAGTAAAAATATCAAATTTTTGGAGTTAATTATGTCTGGTTTAATCGTAGGTCAGTCAGGTGGTCCAACAACTGTTATAAATTCAAGTCTTGCTGGTGTTTTTTCTGCTGCAAGGGATTTGGGTGTGGAAAAGATTTACGGCATGCGAAACGGAATCAAGGGGTTCCTTAGGGACGACAACATTGATTTGTCATCCATTTTTGATTCCCAGGAGAATATTGATTTACTGAAGCAGACTCCCGCATCGTTTTTGGGCTCCTGCAGATATAAGCTTCCTGATTCATCCCAGGACAGCCAGATTTACGAACTGATTTTTACTAAGCTCAGAAATTTGGATGTGAAATACTTTTTGTACATCGGCGGAAACGATTCCATGGACACAATCAAAAAACTGTCCGACTATGGACGACAGATTGATTCGGACATCCGTTTTATTGGTGTTCCCAAAACCATCGACAATGATTTGGCTATCACCGACCATTCGCCAGGATTCGGTAGCGCCGCAAAATTTATTGCCACGACTCTCAGGGAATTGGTTTGCGACTGTAGAATCTATGACGTGGAGGCCGTGACCATTGTGGAAATCATGGGTAGGAATGCCGGTTGGTTGACTGCCAGCGCCGCTCTTTCAAAGACAAAGGACTGCGAAGGGGTGGACTTGATTTATCTTCCAGAATCGGTTTTTGATGTGGAGGACTTTATGAAAAAGGTCAAGTCCCTTGCTGAAAAAAAACATTCGGTGGTGGTTGCCATAAGTGAAGGAATCAAGATTGCCGACGGAAGGTTTGTATGCGAACTTGGTCTTGAAGGAGCAGGGGTGGATGCTTTTGGTCACAAACTTTTGAGTGGTGCGGGAAAGTATCTGGAAAACAGAATCAAGAACGAAATCAAGGGCATAAAGTGTCGTTCCATTGAGCTGTCCACTTTGCAGAGGTGCGCGTCCCATGTGGCAAGCCTTACTGATATTGATGAAGCATTCATGTGTGGATTTGAATCGGTCAAGCTTGCGCTGGATGGTCAAAGCGGAAAGGTGACAGTCATAAAAAGGACAAGCGATAATCCCTACCGTTGTGAAATCAAAAGCTGCGATGTTAATGAAATCGCCAACGTGGAAAGGAAGGTCCCCCTCCATTGGATTGGCGACGGTTGTGTCAGCAAGGAAGCGGAAGATTACATCAGACCATTGATTCAGGGTGAACCAAATCTGGCTATGGAAAACGGTCTTCCAAGCATGATTCGTCTTTAGCGGACTGGACATTTGCTGTGCCGTTCATGGTGAATGTCCAAGGAATTTGATTTTTAGGGTGTTGGTCTAGAGATCCCGAAACAAGTTCGGGATGACACTTGTTCAGTTCGAGGTGACAGTTTTTCCATTCGGGATGACAATTTTCCATCCGGGATGACACTTGTTATCCTTGTCATGCTGAACTGGTTTCAGCATCTCATTTATTAACAGTCGGTCTGTTGGTCAAAGAGATCCCGAAACAAATTACATTGTCTTATCCTTTAATTATCTTCCATTGTCCTTTTCTATTGCTTCCAATTCGTTCAACAATTCCTTCCTGTTTTAGATAATCTAAATCACGTTGAATTGTTTTAGATGCAACGCTTAATTTTTCTGATAATGTTTTTAACGTAATATCTGGATTCTGCTTTATTAAAGCTAATAAAGTGTTTATCCTTTCATCTTCATGGACATCTTGGACATTTTCATGGACATTTTCTTGGACATTTTCATGGACTTCTTGGACATTTGTCGCTTGAAATTTATTTCTTAAACTTTTATCCGACAATCTCAAAATCGTTACGATTCTTTCAGGAGAAATTTTCTGCTCATATTCAGGGGCGATTCCGAACTCTTTGTTCCAGACTGAAAAAACATCTGGAATTCCACTTCCAGCTCGTTCGCCGATATCAATCATAGAAAACATTTTTAAAAGAGAAGCGTTGCGTGGATCGGATGTTCCTCCGTCAATTGCTTCTTTTATGCTGATTCTGAAAGTTCCTGGATTTTCAAAATAAAAATAATCTTTGTATTTTTTGATTACTACTCCACATCTTCCATAATAATCTGCATTTGCGAGGGTGTTCAAAAGAATCTCACGGACAGCCTTGTGAACAGGAGTGTCATCAATCCTTGTGATTCCATCTAAAGCAAAAGGTTTTTTCAAATCTTCTGTAAGTTTATTCAGAGCTTTAAAGAAAAAGTCAAAAACGTTTCCGCTCCACTCACCGGAACTTGAAACAAATCTGTCGGACCAGCGTGTTGATTCATCAAAATGTTCCTGATAATCAAGAAAATACAACGGATATTCGTATACAATTTCTGATTCATAGCCAAACATCAAAAGACCTGCTGCAGTGGGATAAACTTTTCCATCTTCTGCATTGATTCTTGCAGCTCCAATTTTCTTTAAGAAGTCCTCATCAGATAAACTGTTCCATACATGTCCTTTGTGAACCAATACAAAACGTTGGCGGTAATGAGCAATGCTTTCTTTGCAAAGAGAATCAAGATTTACTTCCGTAACTATTTTGTTGTCCTGAGAAATCTGGCCTGCATCACGGAAAATTGCAGAGACTTCTTCCCTGGAACAAAGGTAATCTCCTTCTCCATTCCGTCTGTAAGTTCCTGTGAACATATCACTTCCCCTAAAAACAGGACGATAAATGCGGTCTGCACGAGGAACCGTAATTGCGATAATGTGCTTTCCTTCAATTTCCTTTATCTCAACATTGCTGTTGTTCAGAATATTGATGTTTACAACTTTCTTGTTGTTCACATTGTCCCAGAAAGTCTTGACCATCTGCTCTGGTTTTTCAATGTCTTCAATCGTAAATGAGTGGTCTTTGTTTTCCTTTACACCAAGAAGAATAAGTCCGCCTTCAGTATTTGCAAAGGATGAGTAAGTGTCCCAAAGACTGTTAGGGATTCCGCCCTTAGCAAGTTTTGCTTCAAAGCAGTTTCCTTCCCGAAAAGTTTCTATGTTAAGTTCCATTAATTCCATAGCTTTTCCTAAATTTTCTTTTCCTTTATTTAAGGCTGTCTAAAAAGTACTTTTTATAGATGCCCAATTGTACCATAGATTTACTGGTTTTTCTATGTATCCTGGTAACTTTAAAAATACTTTGCGATAATCAACTGGTTGGTACGCTATTCCAATCTTCGCCACTATGCCTTTGGTCGAAATGGAAAAAATCAAATCCGATTGTAAATACGCCCCTACGAGTGTCTGTAAATTTACAATCGCTTTTTCTAAAAATAACAGTCTCAAATATAACAGTCGGTCTGTTGGTCTAGAGATCCCGAAACAAGTTCGGGATGACACTTGTTCAGTTCGGGATGACAATATGAATTTATAAATTATATTTTTTGGAACACAGCCTTTGACTTACTCCGTCAAGAATAGAATGTTCAGAGTTGTCCCTAATTTTTTCCATCCTTATCCATTGTCGTCAGCCACCATCTGAGCTCCATCAAGAATGTCGTCATCATCCGCCGCCAGTTTTGCCAAGTCCGAGACCATTTTGTAGTGAGCCGCCTTTTGCCAAGTGGTTCCGGATTCTTCCAATGACTGCATCTGTTGTTCCTGTTTGGACTGCTGTTTTTTGAGGGCCTCCTTTGCGTGTAACAAAAGTTCAGAAGCCTTGTCCCCGTTGATATGGAGAAGTTCAGCAATCTCCGCTTCCGGTGCCTGTGTCAGAGCCAGAAGGGTGGTGTACTTTTTCATCAGCAGTTTGTCCTTTGCTTTTCCGACCCCCGGTAAATCAATGAAGGGCGACACAACGTTTTCCTTTGTCCTTAGCTCCTGGTTACGGCTTGTGGCAAATCTATGGGTCTCGTCTCTCACCCTCTGTAGCAGTCTTAGTGCGTCACTGTTTTTTGGAAGGCAGATTGGCTTAGTGGCATAGGGTCTCCAGATTTCTTCGTCCCTTTTTGCAAGACCCGCTATGGGAATGTCCAAATCCAATGCCTTGAGTATTCCGTCCACAGCGTTCACCTGACCTATACCACCGTCAATCAAAATCAGGTCGGGCAGTTCCTTTTTTTCGTTGGCCAACCTGGAGTATCGTCTTGAAGTTGCTTCCCTCATGGACTGGAAATCGTCTATGTATCCGTCGGTTGTCTACAGGCGGAAGTATCTGTAGTTCTTCTTGTCCGGATTTCCGTTGTAGAAACTGATGAGGGATGCCACAGGAAATTTTCCACCGATATGGGCAATATCGAATCCCTCAATGCGCACTGGTAGATTTGGAAGACCAAGCACTTTCCTAAGTTCATCCATCGCAGGAAAATCACCTCTCTCCCTGAGTCGCCTGATGATATCCTCTTTTGCATTTTGTCGTGCCATTTCTATAGCCGCGTTGTGAAGTTTTGAACCCTCCATTCCTTCCGTGACCATTGTTATGCAGTTGTCCACCCCATAGTTCTCCTTGAACCATCTGGACATATTTTCCATGCCTTCCTGGTTCGCCACATAGATTTTCGGGGGGATAAGATTTTTTTCAGTGTAGTAGGCCCCCATGAACTCAGGAATCACTTCCACATCCTCGTTCAAAGTAAGGGTCCTGTAGTTGTCTCGACCCAAAAGTTTTCCAGATCGGATTTTCAGGATTGTAAAACTCACGGACTCTCCTTCACGCCAGCTTGCTATATAGTCACGGTCGTCCCCATCAAAATCCTCCACAATATTCTGGTTCTGGAGAATGGACAACGCCTTGAGTCCGTCCCTAAGTCGAGCAGCCTTTTCAAAGTTCAACTGTTTTGCGGCCGCCTTCATTTCAGCTTCAACTTTTTTTGCTGTTTCGTTTCCTTTGTTCTCAAGAAGAGTGGAGATTTCTTCGATAAATTCACTATAGGTGGAGGTCTCGCATTTTCCCAAGCATGGGGCAAGGCATCTACCGATATGATAGTACATGCAGGCTGAACCGGTTTCCTTATCTTTTTTGTGGAAAGTCTTGCAATGTCGTAACGGATATATCTCGTAGATTGTTTCTATGAATGTATCCAATGCGCCACTGTCTGGAAATGGTCCAAAATATCTGGAGCCGTCCTGGACAATCCTTCGGGTCCTGTAGATCCTTGGGAACTTGTCCTTGGTGATTTTCAAAACAGGATAGGATTTTCCGTCCTTCAGGTTGATGTTGTATCGGGGCATGTGCTGCTTGATGAGGTTGTTTTCAAGAAGGAAAGCCTCGTATTCATTGTTCGTGGTGATGTATTCAATGCTGCGGGCGTGGCTGACCAAAAGTCTTGTCTTGATGTCCTTTTTTCCACTAAAATAAGATGTCAGACGGTTCTTGAGGTTCTTTGCCTTGCCTACATAGATTATGGTACCCTCTCCGTTGCGCCAAAAATAAGTCGGAGGCCAAGCGGT
>JAZUEV010000063.1:0-2601 GCA_045640345.1 Treponema sp. | reverse complement strand
TGTCTTGGTACATCAACAGTTACTTCCTTTGTTGAATCCACATCTGGTGTAGCCGCTGGCGCTCGCACTGGTTTGGCATCAGTTGTTACAGGTGTTTTGTTCCTTTTGTCATTGTTCTTTACTCCGGTCTTCAGCATTATCCCATCAGCAGCAACAGCTCCTGCATTGATTTTTGTAGGATTCTTGATGATGAAGTCTGTTACTGAAATTGATTTCAAGGACCCAACAGAAGGAATCCCTTGTTTCATTACAATCATGGTTATGCCATTTGCGTATTCCATTTCAAAGGGTATTGCGTTTGGTGTTATCACTTATGTCATCACAAAAATCTGTGGAAAAAAAGCAAAGCAGATTTCAGTGGTAACATGGGTTTTGGCTGCAATCTTTGTTGCCGACATTATTTTTGAAGCTGTCAAGGGCTGATAAGGTCTTTCACCAAAAGAATTTTACTTGAAATTGAAGTGCGCACTGGAGTTTGGAAAAAATTTTGGTGTGCACTTTTTTTTTGCATTTTTTTGATTTTGTGTTATAATATCCAATTGGAAATCTTGTGCACGCCATGGGATTGGTTCTGGATGCCTTATGATTTGTTGATTGAAATAGCTTTGGCATGTTGATTTTTATTTGGAGTTTTTATGGAAGAAAAGATTGAATCATACGTTCGTCCTACTTGGGATGAATATTTTATGGAAGTCTGCAGGACAGTAGCAAAGAGAGCCACTTGTGACCGTGGTCGCTCAGGTTGTGTTATTGCAAGGGACAATCAGATTCTGGTGACCGGCTATGTTGGAAGTCCTGCCGGTTTGCCTCACTGCGATGATGCTGGACACCTTATGCGAAAGATGATTCACAACGACGGTTCAATCACCCAGCACTGTGTTAGGACTGTACATGCCGAGCAGAACGCAATTTGTCAGGCAGCGAAAAGGGGAATCACCATTGATGGGGCAACAGTCTATTGCAGGATGACCCCTTGCAGAACTTGTGCCATGTTGATCATCAACTGCGGTATTGTCCGTGTGGTTTGTGAAAAGCATTACCATGATGAAGAAGATTCCATGCGTATGTTCAAGGAAGCCGGCATAAAAATAGAGCACCTGGAAGATTCCACCCAGACCTACGAAAACATGTAGCATCCCGACTGATGTCTGCTTGTCTGATAGGGTCTGTTGAATCCGATTGGTCATTTTCATTTGTCCGTTGTGCCGATTGGTCATTAGTCCGCTGTGCAGATTGAGCTTGTCGAAATCAAACAGCTATCAATTGTGTCTCATTTTTTGTTTCTGTACCAATCTTGAATAAAAAATCCCCGAAAAGATAAGCCATTGACTGTCTTTCCGAGGATTATTTTTTAGATTTTATTGCTTTTTGAATTTGCTGAAGACAAAAAAGTTTTCAACAAATCCATGTTCTACTAAAGGTTAGAAACCAGCCACTGCTTGAATGAGTCGTAATCCTTTTCCATTGGGATTGCTCTGTCCGGGAGGCTCAAAACTTTTTCAAGTCTATCAGGCATGCTTGGTTCACGACCGATTGCGTTTACAACTGTCTCTCCAAATTTTGCTGGATGTGCTGTCTCAAGGATAATACCTACAGCCTTCTTGTCCACCACAGCCTGGGCCCATTCTGGTGCACTGTTTGTCAGACCTGTTCTATTGATGTCACCGCTCAACTGCTTGTTCAATAGTTTTTCCATTTCGCCATTCTTGATGTCGTTCCATGCCTTCCATGCAACAGATCCGTGTGGGTCAATGATGTATCCAGTCTTCTGGTGGCATCCCTTGATTGCTTCCAAAGTGCCAGCGTCATCTGTCCAGTAGGATGCAAACATCTTTCGGACTTCTTCCAATGAATACATGGCTTCGATTCTTTCGTAGTTGCTTGGTGCTCCAACATCCATTGCGTTGCTGAGTGTGGCTACTGATGGACGGACCTTGTATTTTCCAGTAGCGATCCAGTCTGGGATAGTGTGGTTTGCGTTTGTTGCGGCCACAAAACCCGTGATTGGTGCACCCATTTCCTTTGCAATCAAACCGGATGTCAGGTTACCGAAGTTTCCGCTTGGAACAATGGCGATGATTGATGGATTGTCAATCTTGCTGTCCTGTGGGATTCTGTTTTTTACCACCAATGATGAATACATATAGTAGAAACTCTGTGGCAAAAGACGAGAGATGTTGATGGAGTTTGCTGATGAAAGACGGAACTTGTTTCTGAGCTCCTTGTCTGTGAAAGCTGTCTTAACCAATTTCTGGCAGTCATCGAATGTGCCGTTGACTTTCAATGCCCTAACGTTTCCGTCGAATGTGGACAACTGTTTTTCCTGGAGTGGAGAAATTTTTCCCTCTGGATAAAGGATTGTTACATCGATGCCCGGGACATTGTGGAAAGCACTTCCAACTGCTGAACCAGTGTCACCTGATGTGGCTACCAAGATATGGAGATTGTCGTTTTCGTTGCGGTTGAAATATGACATGACACGTGCCATGAATCTTGCACCGAAATCCTTGAATGCACAGGTAGGTCCGTGGAAAAGTTCCAGAACATAGCTTGTGAGGTCAATAGGAACAACCTTTGCGGCGAATGGATATGCATCCTGAA
>JAZUEV010000062.1:0-2377 GCA_045640345.1 Treponema sp. | reverse complement strand
CGGCTTTAAGTTCTTCATTTCCGCCCGTATCAAGAACCTCGTAATACCCTATAAATTCACCGACTTCATTATTGGGATTACATCTGTATAGAGCCACACATTTACCTAGCATTTCATCATTCATGGCAACTATGCCGACCCGTCTTGCGCCGGTATTTTTATCCAGCTCCGTTTTTACAGGAATGTCAAGTATCTTTTCATCGCGCTGGACAGTAAAGACCATGGTCTCATCACCCATGACGGAAACATAGGACACTATATCAGTAAAATCCTCCATCTTTTTTCCATCTATCGCCAGGATTTTGTCACCGGAACGCATTCCAGCTTCATAGGCAGGAGAGGATAGGTCGGAATAGTCGGACACATCATTGACCATCTGCACTGTGGTTCCAGCGCTGTAATATGTATATCCAACCAAGGCGACCACGGAAAATGCGGCCACGGCAAAAACAAAGTTGAAAAAAGGTCCCGCGAATGCTATCAAAAGCCGCTTGAAAGGGTGCACGCCGTAGAAAGAGTCAGGAGAAGACTGAATGGTTGGGCTGTTGTTGTCCAAAGACTCCCTGTAGTCGGACTCACCTTTCATGGCGCAATATCCACCAAGGGGAATGAGAGAGAGTCTATAATCAGTGGTCCCAATCTTTTTATGAAGAAGGACAGGTCCCATCCCAACTGAAAATGCTTCGACCACAACTCCAGATGCCTTTGCAACGACAAAATGCCCCAGCTCGTGGAAAAATACCAGAAAACTTAAACCAAGGATTCCTATGACTATGGTCAACTTCTTCCTCCGAAAAGTCCAAGCTTATTAGTGGCGACGGTCCTTGCCCGGAAGTCCAATCCATAAACCGTATCGATATCGACAGCTTCCTGGGTCCAATCTTCCTGGAGAACGGAATCTACAAGCTGAGGAATCTGGACGAACTTAATTTTACCATCAAAAAACGCCTGGACGGCTATCTCATTTGCTGCGTTGAATGCTATGGTGTACCCTTTGTTTTTTTCGGCGCACATATAGGCAAGTCCCAGCATCGGAAAATCGTCCATGCGGGGAGGAAGAAAGGTCATCTCATGGTTAGCAAGGTCAAACGGTTCCAGAGGACTTTCCTTTATCAAAGGCCAAACGAGCGCCCCAAAGATTGGATGTCTCATGTCAGGTTCACTTATCTGGGCGTAAATCATTCCATCCTTTGTCTGTACAAGGCTGTGCACCAAACTCTGTGGATGAACCAACACCTTGACATCGGAAGGAGAAGTGTCAAAAAGCCTGCACGCCTCAATGACTTCAAGACCTTTGTTTGCAAGACTTGCAGAATCTATCGTAATCTTCGGTCCCATGTTCCATGTCGGATGGTTCAACGCCATGTCCACGGTCACAGATTCAAGCTGCTCCCTGCTGTAATTTTTAAATGGACCGCCGCTTGCCGTTATGATTATCTTTGACAGGTTTTCTTTTTTTACTTGGCTCAGAAGATTAAAGACGGCGCTATGCTCGCTGTCAACAGGAATTATTTGGGCACCATTTTTTTCCGACAAAGCCTTAATGATTGGCCACGCCATGACAACACTTTCCTTGTTCGCCAAAGCCAAATCCAATCCCGCTTCCAACGCAAATATGGAGGACTCAAGCCCAGCGGCACCGGCCACACCGTTAACTACTATGTCGCAGCCACAATCTTCTATAAGTCGTCGAAGACCTTCGGAACCGTCCAATGAAAAGCAGGTCCCCTTGCAGCCGAACTCCGAACATAGGGCATCCAACCTGTCCTTGTTTTTACCTACGGACACTCCTACCAAAGAAAATTCTTCCGGCATCCGTCTGATAATATCAAGAGTCTGGCTTCCAATAGAGCCTGTGCATCCAAGAACTAAGACCTTTTTCATCAACTAAAAACACTTCCCATGAAGATATATACGCAGAAGTAGTACACAGGCGCGGCCAGAAGTATGGAATCGATGGAATCCAACATTCCTCCGCGTCCCATGACAATTCGTCCGCTATCCTTAACTCCTGCTGACCTCTTTAAAACAGATTCAACAAGGTCGCCCACGATGCTCGAAACGGACACCAAAAGACCTATGACAACAGTCTTAAGCAGGGAGCAGTTCACGGCATCGAAGGAATCCTTCCAGACAAAATATCCAACAACGCCAGCCAATACAGAACCGACAACGCCGCCTATGAATCCAGCGATGCTTTTGTTCGGGCTAGCCTTGACGAATCCACGGTTGTTCTTGCCCAGGAGGACACCGAAAAACCATGCCAGGCTGTCGCAAAGGAATACCATGAGAAGGAATATGAGAATCAAGGGGCCGGCGAAATCTGTCTGACCGACCTTGGCTGTGGTCAACCTCGATACAAAAGAAGTCGGAGGCC
>JAZUEV010000061.1:0-5938 GCA_045640345.1 Treponema sp. | reverse complement strand
GATTGCTTTGATGGGTGAGCTTCTTGAAGAAAAAAATGAGTGTATGTTCACGGACTTGATTACGAGACGTGGAAGTGAGTTGGATGTGGTTTGTGCATTCATGGCTTTGCTTGAGGCTGTGAAAAACCATCTTGTCGTGATTTATCAAAATAGACTCTATGGAGACATAAAGATATGCAAAGCGAAGCAGACAGCCTAGAAAAAAAGTCAGGTAAAAAAAAGGAGCCAAAAATTCCAACGGTCCAGGATGTGATGCTGGAAGAGGGGACTGATTTAGCTGAATCGACCGTCCCAGAGACTTCTGTATCTGATGGTATAGAGCCTAGCGAATCTAGTTCCGAAATGCATGTGGAAACTGGAAATGAATCCGCCGTTGTTGAATCCGAAAAAACTGACTCGGATTTGGACAGCGAAGATGATTTTGAGGCAAGCGAGCAGGAAAAGATAGAGTCCAGACGTGCCAACATGAATCTTGATAGCGAGACCGCTCTTCTGGAAACCGTTTTGTTTTTGGAAAGCGACCCGCAGACCCCTGAAAATCTTGCGAAGATTACTCAGATGGATTTGGAAACCGTCAACCAATGCGTGGAGCTCCTGAAAGAAAAATATGGTAACGCCGATTCCGGGATTGAGCTTTCTTTGGTGCTGGGAGGGTGGATGTTGACTCCAAAGATGGATTCCTTCAACCTTGTGAAAGAGCGGTATGGAAAAAAGAATGAAGGTCGTCTCAGCAAAGCGGCTATCGAAACTTTGTCCATAATAGCATATAGTCAGCCCATAACCCGTGCCGAAATTGAAAGCATCAGACATGTCAGCGCGGACAATATGATAAGGATCCTGCTTGATAGAAAATTTATCAAGGAAGGTCAGAAAAAGGATATTCCTGGAAAACCTGTCACCTATGGTACGACAAAAGAATTCCTGGAATTTTTCCATCTGCAGAGCATAGCTGATTTGCCTCAGTTGGACGAGAAAGAAAGCGAGAGGTTCGACCTTGCCCGATAACGAAATTTCAAAACCAAAAGACAGCTGGAGACTTCAGCATTTTATTGCGCTGTGCGGTGTTGCAAGCAGAAGAGCGGCTGAGACTATTATTACTGACGGAAGGGTCACCGTTAATGGCGTGACCATTGATTCTCTGGGCACAAAGGTTAAACTTTCAGACACTGTTTGCGTGGACGGAAAAGAAATCACCATGGAGGAGCGGAAAAGGTATGTCCTTTTGAATAAGCCGTCTGGATATGTATGTTCTTCTTCTGATGAAAAGGGGCGACCTATTGCAGCGGATTTGTTCAAGGACGCATATTCCGAGCGACTTTACAATGTTGGTAGGCTTGATATGTTTTCCAGCGGATTGATTCTTTTTACCAACGACGGAAAATTTGCAAAAACCTTGTCCCATCCATCGGCGGAGCTTGAAAAAGAGTATATCGTGGATACCAGTGTCCCCATGCCAAGAAATCTTGCCCAGGATTTTATGAAGGGTGTGCGCATCGACAATGTTTTTTATAGGTGCAAGGATGCTGTTGAACTTAATTCCCATCGAATGAGAATTGTTTTGATAGAAGGAAAAAACCGTGAAATCAGAAGAGTTTTTGAAAGCAGGGAAGTGGGAATCAAACGGTTGATGCGTGTTCGCATTGGCAACATAGGGGTGGACGGTCTCCAGTTTGGACAATTCAGGGAACTGACATCCACTGAGGTTGGTTCGATTTTGAAGCTTTGTAAAAAAAATTGAGGAGTGAATATGGTTGTAGCGATTGATGGACCTGCGGGAACTGGAAAAAGCACTGTTGCCCACAAAGTTGCTCAGGACCTAGGTCTGGTTTACCTCAACAGTGGCAGTTTTTATCGTGCGTTGACCCTTGCTCTTTTGGATGCGGGTATAGATATTGATAAAACCCACGAGGTCATGGCTTTTGCGGAAAAACAGACATTGGATTATGTGGATGCCAGACTGATTTTGAACGGCAAGGATGTGGACGATTTGCTCCATCAGGACAAGGTGGATTCAAATGTGTCAAAAGTTTCTTCCATTGTGGAACTGAGACATTTTGTTAACGACAGGATGCGTCAGATTGTGAAATCCTTGAGCATAATATGCGAGGGAAGGGACATGACTACTGTTGTTTTTCCCCAGGCCGAGTTTAAATTTTATTTGGATGCCAGCATAGATGTTCAGGCTCAGAGACGCTTCGACCAAGGAGTAAGCCAGTTGAGTTTGGAAGAAATCAAGGAATCCATAAGACAAAGGGACATGATGGACAAAAATAAATCGGAAGGTTCTCTAAAAAAAGCAGAAGATGCCATATATATTGACACTTCGGACTTGACGATTAATGAAGTTTGTGCCATAATTGAAAAAAATATTAATGCTAAAGGATTATAGCTATGGAACAGAAGGAAGTGGGATTGAATGTAGCTGAGGGCTCTAGCGACATTCACGCACAATTGGCGGCATCGCTTGAGAAAATGGGCTCAGTTGAAGCCGGTGGAAATGTAACCGGAACTATCGCAGCCATCACCAATGATACTGTTTATGTAAGTATCGAAGGCTTGGGAAGAGATGGAGAACTCCGTCTTTCAGAATTTGCGCACGAAACACCAAAGGTTGGCGACCAGATTACTGTTTATTTGAAGAATGAAGCTGGACGCAACGGTTTGCCAGAAATTTCAAAGATGATGGCCGATGAAAAACGTCTTTGGGAAGAATTCAATGTAGCATATAAAGACAAGACACCAGTTGAAGGCGTTATCGAAGCTACCCAGAAGGGTGGTTATAGAGTTGACCTCGGTGGTGGAATCTCTGCATTCTTGCCAATCAGCCAGGCAGACAGCCAGAAGGTTGAAAAGGAAGAGAAACTTATCGGTTTGAAGAGTATGTTCTATATTGAACGTCTCATGGCCAATAAGAAGAAGAATGTTGTCGTTAACCGCCGCAAGTACTTGGAAGAGCAGATTGATGTTAACCGCAACAAGTTCTTCGATGAAATCAAGATTGGTGACAGCGTAAAGGGAACTGTGAAGTCTTTCACAAGTTTCGGTGCATTCATCGACTTGGGTGGATTCGACGGTCTTCTCCACATCAACGACATGAGCTGGGGACATGTTACTCGTCCAAAGGATTTCGTAAAGAAGGGACAGGAAATCGAACTCAAGGTTATCCGTCTTGATCCAGAGGGAAAGAGAATCAACCTTTCTCTCAAGCACTTTGCAGAAGATCCATGGGTACACTTTGAAGAAAAGTACCATGTGAACGATGTTGTAAAGGGTAAGGTAACAAAGCTCTGTGAATTTGGTGCATTCATCGAATTGGAAGAAGGAATCGAAGGTCTTGCACACATCTCCGAGTTCAGCTGGACAAAGAAAATCAACAAGCCATCTGACATGGTTAAAGAAGGCGACGAACTTGAGTGTATGATTCTTGGATACGACATCCAGGCCGGTAGAGTATCATTGGGATTGAAGCAGGTTACTGACAATCCATGGGATACAATCACAGAAAAGTATCCAGTTGATACAAAGGTTAAGGGAAAGGTTGTCAAGATTACTAACAGCGGCGCATTTGTACAGTTGGAAGAAGGAATTGACGCATTCCTCTCTGGAGAGGATCTTTCTTGGACAAAGAAGGTTAAGCATCCAGGCAGCGAAATCAAGGTGGATCAGGAATTGGATGTTATCGTTCTTGACTGTGACTCAGAAGGACACAGAATCCGCGTTGGTGTAAAGCAGTTGACTGATAACCCATGGAAGTCTTTTGCAGCTGAATACAAAGTTGGAAGCACATTGGAAGGTGAAGTTTCAAGCATCCAGGACTTTGGTATTTTCGTAAAGGCTCCAAATGGTGTTGAAGGTCTCGTAAACAAGGCAAACTTGAGCGAAGATAGAGATACTCCATTTGAAGAAGCTGTAAAGAAGTACAATGTTGGCGACAAGGTAAATGTTTATGTTGCATCTGTAGACGTTGAAAAGGGAAAGGTTGCTTTCTCTGTCAAGGAATACAAGAAGGCACAGGCAAGAGCTGAAATCTCTCAGTATATGGCAACAAGCAATGATGACGATGGTGCATATACAATCGGAGACAGCCTCAAGAACTTGAACAAGTAGTAAAGCTAGATGAGTGGTGACGTAATTTCTCTTGAGGTTTCTAAGTCACTCATCCAATGTTACTCAAATATTATACGTAATTTCTCGGAACTGGACACCATGCTTGTATCCTTTTTGGAACAGGTAATGGTGTTCTTTTCGTGTGATGCGTGTTCAATTATTCTGCGACAGGATGATGAAAATAATCTTGTTGTGTCCCTGAACAAAGGAATCTCCTCTGTGAGAAAAACTTCCATCGAAAAAGGCACCCTTGCTTCATGGGTTTTTGAACACCGACAGTCCGTTGTATTGAACGATCCGCTTGGGGATACACGGTTCAAGAAATCAAACAATCCAAGACTAAGAAATATTCTTGCAAGTCCTGTTTTGATGGATGGCGATTGTGTAGGAGTTTTGGAGCTGTTCAACAAAATCTCTGGGGAATTCCATAGCCAGGATATAGTTTTGGTGGAGTCCTTGGGAAATTTTGCTTCTCTGCTTTATAAATTTTACCTTGATACAAAAGACAGAAATGAATTTTTAAAGTCGATTGCTTATTCTGCTAAGGACAACCCAAACTTGTTTGTTGGGTCGGGACAAATAATCAGGGAAGTCGAGAGAACTGTAGAGGAATTGGCCAAAACAAATGCCACTGTTTTGATAAACGGTGAATTTGGTTCTGGGAAAAAGGTTTTTGCACGGAAGCTCCATGAAAAGAGTTCCAGAAGAGACTGTCCTTTCGTTATCTTAAGTTGCGAGTCAAAATCAGCTGACCAGCTTGAAAAAGAGATTTTTGGTTATTCCAAGGAAAATAAAAAAGTTCCCGGAATTTTGGAAAATTGTGTTGGTGGCACTTTGGTTATTGATGAGGTTGCCTGTCTTCCGATTTATCTCCAGAAAAAAATTTTGGACATAATCCAAAAAAAATCTTATTACGACCAATGGACAAACGAGGAAGTGGCCTTGAATCTTCGGATTGTGGTTCTTGAAAAAGAAAATCTTTCTGCCCTTGTTGACAAAAAACTTTTCCTAGAGGAACTTTATTATCAGCTGAACGTCCTTCCGTTGAATATCCCGCCCCTCAGAAAACATCCTGATGATATAAAGGTTTTGTCCCGTCTATATTTGAACAATTCCTGTCTTCGTCACCATAAGTCAATAAAGGGGTTCAGTCAGGAGGCCGTGAATTTGCTTGAGAACTATGAGTGGCCTGGAAATCTTTTGGAACTTGAAAACCTTGTTGAACGGGCTGTGCTGTGCTGCGGTACGGATTTGATAAAATCTCAGGATTTTATGGGGCCTGTTGATTCTTCAAAATCGTCTTTAAGTCTGGATTCCGCTGTGGAGGAGTTGGTTCAGAATGATGATAAGACATTGAAGTCCGCTGTAGATGGATTTAAAAAAATGTATATAGAAAAAATATTGAAGGAAAACAAATGGAACCAAACACTTGCCGCCAAGGTCTTGGATGTCCAAAGAACTTATGTTTCCCGGTTGATTTCTGAATTGGACATAAAAAGAAATTAGGTTTTGACAAAGTTTCTTTTTTTTTATATAATTCAGTCTATGCAGTCTCTATGAATTCAATTTCTAGGGGTGGCTTTAAAAATGCGATGTTTTGGCCATGTAGTTTCAATGGTAAAACTCGCAGGCATCTCGAAAATAATTTTAAAGATGTCCTTTACTATATAAATGGAGTACAATTATGGCAGAAGTTTTGACACTCGATAAAGAGAAGAAGAGCGAAGGTGCAGGTAAGAAGGTTGAAAATTTTATGACCCGCAACCGAAAGCTCATCCTTTGCATCGGTCTTGTTTTGGTTTTGGGAGCAATAGCCGCTTGTGTATGTGTG
>JAZUEV010000060.1:0-1589 GCA_045640345.1 Treponema sp. | reverse complement strand
CCTCCGACTTGTCCCTTGAACTTGAATCTGGCGAATCCATAAGCGACCATCAAACAGACGAACACCTGGATGATCACCGATGGAATAAGAATCTTCAATGTCATAAGCATGGACCTGCCGAAACTAACCAGCTGGTCAGCCAAAACAAAGTTGTTCAATGTGAATGTCTTTGGAATCCAGATGACTGTTGGATCCAATCGGTCGATAGGGTCTCTGAATGCGTTGGACAGCAAAAAGAGTACTGGATAAAGCAGAACATATGCCATGCCCAACAAAAACAATGTCCTGAAAATCACTGTCACCACTTTCATGGTTGTGGCTGCGGCTTTCTTTTGTTTCAATTCGTTCATGGTTTTCTCCTAGTTCAAGGCCTTGTTTGAGGCGCGGTTCAAAAAATGGTTCACCAAGGCAATCAACACCATGACCACCGCAAAATAGACGATGGAGATTGTGGTACTATATTCATAGCGTCCTTGTCCAGTGTATTCGACAATCATTCGCATGACCTGGTTTGAAAAATCCGTGAAGTAATCAATAATGGAATAGATTACCGCAAGCACAAGGGTTGGCGAAATCATAATGAAGGTGATTTTCCAGAAGATTTCCCATCCTGTTGCTCCTTCGATTTTTGCTGCCTCGTACATGCTGTCTGGAATTGAATGAAGGGCTGAAAGAATCAAAAGAATCTGGACACCGCTTTTCCATGTAAGGTCGAAAATCTGTCCAACCGTGTCGGTAAGAATACTTACAAACTTAGCAGGAAGTCCCGCCTTGATGAGAGTCTCGCTTAATGCTCCAGTCTGGAAAAGTGTTGTGGCAGTTTCACCGGCAGTTCCAGATGAAAGCACATTCTCCTGGAGGATTGTAATAACAACACCAGATGAAATAATCACAGGAAGGAAGAAGATTGAGCGCATCAAAGTTCGTCCCTTGAAATCACCATGGAGAATCAAAGCCACAAAGAGACTGAAGAACACAATCACAGGTACCTGATAGACGATGTTCAAGATTGAATTTACAATGGCCCTGGTAAATTCTGCGTCAACAGTAAAGGCCTGCACATAGTTGTCCAATCCAACCCAGGAAAAATTAAGTCCTTCCTCATTGATTTGGATTTCTGTGAATGTATAATAGAGGGCATTGATCAATGGCAATCCAAAGAAGAACACAACACCCACAAGCCATGGAGCGATAAAAACCCATCCCCATCTGGCCTTACGATCTGCAAGACCTGCTTTTCTTTTCTTTTTTGTCAGTTCTGTTTCAGGCAGTTTATTGTTTTTCATTTTGCACTTCCTTCGCTGATTTTATAAGTCTTTTCAGCATAGTTCACAGAAATTTCTACACCGTTGTCGTATTTTGCAACACGGACATCACCGTCCACATCAAAGTCCACAATGGTCGCACCCTTTACCTTGTTTGCCACAGGGGAAAGTTCCTTGTAAAGTTCAACCGCAACATCATACCAGTCGTCCTTGTACACATCCATGAACCACTGCATACGGCTGTCCCTTACCCAGTCTGGATGATTTGTAATCCACAGGAAAGAAACGTCTCCACCTGTCAAAACCAAATCCAGCTTGTAATTG
>JAZUEV010000059.1:0-3237 GCA_045640345.1 Treponema sp. | reverse complement strand
CTTGCGTCTTTTCGTGTTTTTTTTGCAGAGCAAAAAAATGGACGCGGACTGCGGACAAACAAAAACTCGTTAGCAAGACATCGCAGATGGCTTGCTTCGTGCTTCGCTTGGGTGAAATAACTTAAAAAAAACAAACAGATTTGTTCTCTTCTAACGATGCTCACGGAATGAAAATTGACAAATGAAGAGACCGACATAATTTTTGTTATGCAAATGAAGATCGTGAACTGCGTTAACAATGAACAAATCCGTTTGTAAAATCACTCCCTATGCGAGTCGGGAATTATTAATCGATTTTCCAAATTCAACTGTCCCCAAATCAGCGTCGTTAAATTAGCAATCTGTCTTTCCAAATCACATCAGAAATTTAAGTTCGGTTTTCGTACTTTTAAAGGATTTTTTTCACTTTATAAAGGATTTTTTTTCTTAAAATTTCGTTGTTTTTTTCTTAATTTTTTGCTATAATTATTTTATATTGGATATCGCCAAAAACGTTTTTTAACGATGTCTGGAATATTTGATATTCCTAATGAATTTTTAATGTTATCTATAAAATTGAAATTTTTAGAGGTTTCCTATTAAAATAGAGCCACTTTAAAGATATGAAATCAAGGGGTCTTTGAAAAATTTGACAGGGGTTTTCGGAGGCGACTTTCACCAAACGCAAAGTGATTTCCTAAAGAGGTTAAATATGGAAGAAAAAAGAAATCATCATCTCGCAAGCAGGGTTGTTCCGCTTGTTGTATTGATCGTACTTGCCTTATTTGTTTTGCAGAATTTTATGCTCTCCAATTCGGTTAAAAAAAAGGTGTCCGCTCAATCCATCGCCCAATATTCAGCATTGACCGAGTCCTACAACCTTTTGCTTACTGAAAGAATCAGCCAATATGTAACCGCCATGGACAGACATACCCACGCTGAAGCAAACAACTCTCAAAATATCAACGCAATCCTTGGACGAATGATGGAAATGTCCGCCAATAGAGGTGGGTTTGATTATATCTCCTATGTCTCAAAGGATGGAGACTATTTTTCGGATATGGGCGAGCGTGGTAATGTAAAAAACCAGGAATATTACAAAGCCATCATGGAAGACAGGAACATGCTTTATATTGACGCGCCAACCACATCTTCCACAGGACAGACCGTTGTCCATATCTGTGTCCCTGCCATGTCGAGAGGTCAGTGGTTCTATGGATTCTACATCGGAAATCTGGTTTTGGACAATTTCAAGACTATTTTCGAATCCTGCAAGTCTGGAAAAACTGGATACGCCGTCCTTTATTGCGACGATACTGTAATGTCCTCTGCTGGAAACTATGATATGGCAAAAAGTGTTATAACAAGTCCCGCCATTTCGTCAGAATCCCACGAGCAGCCTGATGGTTCAGTTGTTGCTTCTTCATGGAGGCAAGTTGGCAAGGAACAAAAATTCATGTGCTCCGTTGATGTTAAAAACACTCCCTGGAAAGTTGGATTCATAATCGACAGAAGCGAAGTCATGGAACTCACATCCAGCATTGGAAAAACTTTGAGCCTTATCGGTATCGTGATTATCGCCATAATGGTCCTGGTTCTTTCGATTTTGATTGTCACATCCCTTAAACCATTGACTGTCGTTGAAAGTTCCATATCCAATATCGCAAGTGGTGAAGCAGATTTGACCAAGCGAATCGACATGAATGTTGAATCCAGAACAGAGATTGCACGAATCGTGGAAGGATTTAACAATTTCTCAGGCAAGCTTCAGGAAATCATTTCTGCCACAAAGGAATCTAAGGATATCCTCGTCACGGCCGGTAACAATTTGAGTTCCACAACCCAGGAAACTGTGGCATCCATCTCACAGATTTTGACAAACATCAGCGAAATGGAAAACAATATACTCAACCAAAACGCAAGCGTACTTGAAACATCTGGATCAGTCTGTAAAATCGCCACCGGAATCGATTCTTTGAACGACATGATTGAAACCCAGGTCGAAAGTATTACCCATGCCTCAGGCTCCATCCAGCAAATGATAAAGAGTATTGATTTGGTCAATTCATCCATCAGTTCCATGGCCAATTCTTTTGATGAACTGGAGTCAAAGGTTCGGGACGGTGTTGCACGGCAGACAGAAGTCAACGAAACCATAAAGATTATCGAAAGTGAATCGGAAGCTCTCAAGGAAGCTAACGATGTTATATCCTCAATCGCCGAACAGACCAATCTTTTGGCTATGAACGCAGCAATCGAAGCGGCCCACGCAGGTGAAGCAGGAAAAGGATTTTCCGTTGTCGCGGACGAAATCAGAAAACTTTCGGAAACATCATCAGGACAGTCCAAAACTATTGGAGACCAGCTGGCAAAAATCACAGGCAATATTTCTCAAATGGTGGTGGTCAGCCGAGACGCATCAAGTGCTTTGGAATCGGTTTCAAAAGGAATCAACGACACAAATGCTGTTGTCCAAAGAATCAAAGGATCCATGGGGGACCAGGAAGCAGATTCAATGCAGATTTCCGTTGCCCTTGGCGATATGATTGAAAGTTCCGGCATGGTCAAAAACGCAGCAAAAAAGATGTCCGGAGAAAACAAATCTATTCTTGCGGAAATAAAAACTCTTCAGGATTCAACTTTGGTTATGAGAAACGGCATGAGCGAAATGACATTGGGTGCCGACAAAATCAAAAAATCTGGAAGCGACTTGTCCAGTCTCTCCGAACAAATGGAAAATGCCATCCAGATGATTGGTCAGCAGGTGGACAGATTCAAAGTCTAACATCGTCATTTTTAGAGTTTTTAGGAACTATATTCAATGAACAAAAAATCCCATCCACAAAGACTATTGTCAAAGTTGATGGGATTTATCTTTTAATGGATGAAACACATCGGCACGAATCAGAGATGACATGCCTTAGAAATTCATCATTTTAGTTCTTGAGTGGCAAATATTGGGCAAGCATTGCAGCCGTGTTATTGATAGGCATACTCTGGATAATGATTTTTCCAGGGCCCGTAACAACAGTATTGAACAAACCTTCGCCACCAAACAAAACATTCATCACGCCCTTAACGGTCTGGACATCCATAGAACAAGACTGGGTCATGGCTGCCAAATATCCAGTGTCGATAATCTTTTTTTCACCTGACGACAATTCGTATTCATGGGCAGATCCGTCGATTTCCAAGAATACTGTTCCACTTCCTGTGAATTTTCTCATCAAAAATCCTTCGCCACCAAAAAGACCGCCA
>JAZUEV010000058.1:0-3507 GCA_045640345.1 Treponema sp. | reverse complement strand
AATTCCTTGGACAGAATCCCTTACGAATTATTGTGAAAATCAGTTTTCTTAAATTTAACTTGCAAATTTTTATCAAGGGGAGTAGAATTGTGGGTATTAAAAGATTGTTATATTTGGAGAACATAATGCGCGTTGCCATTTTTTCGGATAGCTATTTGCCTTCCAAATCAGGAATTGTTACTGTTATTCTGCAATTGAAAGATGTTCTTGAAAGGTTGGGACATGAGGTGTTTCTTGTTACCGTTGAAACCACGGATGAATATGCGACCAACGACGACCACATCTTGCGCTTGAAAAGTGTTCCACTTGGGATGGGGACCGACCAGTTCAGGGCAAGGACATCGGTTCATTTGGTAAAAGAATATTTGGAAGATAAAAAGATAGACATTATCCATTGCCATACAGAATTTGGGGTAGGAAAAACAGCATACAGGGTGGCAAGGGAATTGGGGATTCCATGTATCTGTACAATACACACCATGTGGGTTGATTTCTACAAGTACTATCTTCCCATGGCCGATTTGATTCCTGCAAAGGTTGTGGATACATACATGCGTCGGTTCTACGGCAAGTTCAATGCATTGATTGGCGTAAGCACAAAGGCAAGGAACTATTACAAGACAGATAGGATGTTGCCTGAAAAACCGTCCGTGGTTATTCCAAACTCCATTGACAAAGAAAAATTTGCAGGAAAAAAACTCACCGAGCAGGAGAGGATGGAAATCAGAAAATCCTTTGGCCTGAGTGACGATGATTCCCTCATGCTTTTTGTTGGAAGGATCGGTGAAGAAAAAAGAGTTATGGAGCTTCTGGAAATCTGCCAGAAAGTCTTGAAAAAGTGTAACAACTGTAAAGTCGTTTTTATTGGAAACGGACCTGCCTACGAAGATATGGTCAAGAAAGCTGAAAAAGAAATACAGGAAAAAAAGATTTTCTTTACAGGATTCATGGACTGGACGGAACTGTACAAATATTATGAAAGTTCAGACATTTTCATCACAGCCAGTCTTTCAGAGATGCACTCCATGACCATCCTTGAAGCCCAGCTTTGTGGACTACCAATCGTGGCAAGAAATGATGAAAGCTACCTTGATTCCATCTTCCCAAAACAAAACGGATATCTTCCCGACACGGACGATGAGATGGCGGACAATTTGGTTGAACTGGTTAATGATTCCCAGAAGAGAAAGGATTTTGGCAAAAGAAGTCTTGAAATCACCAAGAATTTTTCCTTGGAATGTAATGTAAAAAAGACAGTCCTGTTCTATGAAGAAGTCATTAAGGCCTATCCAAATCCTGTTGATGAAAATGTGGTCTTGCAGCGGTTCAAAGAGGAAGGGCTGGACTAAAATCTGCCAATCCTGAATCCTCTTAAAAATGACAAATCCTCAGCCTCCTAACCTTTGAATTCTGACAAAGATTCATAGGTTTTACCTTTGAAAAATGACAAAAACTTAGTCGATGAACCTTTGAATTTTGACAAAGAAGTTGACTGGTACAACAAAATTTTGTGTCAATCGGAAAAATGTGATAAAATCGTCAAAAATAGTTGGAAAAATGTGATAAAATGGCTGAAATTTGATGGAAAAATGTGATGGAAGAGTGTAATATGGATTCATGGAACAGAACCTGAAGCGTAAAATCGACAGTTTTTTGATGGAATGGAAAAATTCTCCCGACAGAAATCCTCTTGTGGTCAAGGGGGCTAGGCAGATTGGCAAGACTTTTTCTATTGAAAACTTTGCTCGAAGCTATAAACATTTTATTGAAATCAACTTCATTACGCAGCCTGAATACAAAACCATTTTTTCCAAAGGATATTCGGTGGACAATATCATCAAGGAAATGTCTTTTATAAATCCGTCCCTTGTTTTTGAGCCTGGAGAGACCCTGATTTTTTTTGACGAGCTTCAATCATTCCCGGACTGTTCAACTTCACTAAAGCCATTTAAAATCGACGGTCGGTTTGATGTGATTTGCTCGGGTTCTCTTTTGGGCATAAATTATCAGGACATAACTTCCGTAAGTGTTGGGTACAAAACCGACTATGAAATGCATTCGCTGGACTTTGAGGAATTCCTGTGGGCGAGGGGATATGATGCATATTATATAGAAGAAATTTTTGAGCATTTAAAAAAGATGGAACCATTTTCCCAAACTGAGTATACGGTCTGGATGGATTTATTCAAGGAATATATGTTGACCGGTGGAATGCCGGCGGTTGTTAAAAGATTTGTCAATCAAAAAAATTTTTCTGGAACCCTTGATGTGCAAAAAAATATTCTCCTTGATTATGAAGAGGACATAACAAAATATGCGGTAGGATTGGACAAGGGAAAAATAAAAAATATCTACAATAATATAAGCGTTTTTCTGGCAAAGGAAAATAAAAAATATCAAATCACAAAGGTGGCAAAAGGAGCAAGGAGTAGGGAGTATATTGGAACGGTGGACTGGCTTAGGGATGCTGGAATCATAAATGTGTGCTACTGTTTGGAATCCTGTTCTCTTCCGCTGAAAGGAAACTACAAGCCCAACGAATATAAGATTTATTACCGTGACACTGGACTATTGATTGCATCACTGGAGGAGGAGGCTCAAGAGGATTTACGGCGGAACAAAAATTTTAATACCTACAAGGGAGCCATTTTTGAAAATGTTGTGGGGGACATGCTGGTAAAACAGGGCTACGATTTGTACTATTTTAAAAATGAAAAATCAACAATGGAAATGGACTTTTTTATCCGGGATGCAGATTCATTGATTCCCGTGGAAGTAAAGGCAAAGGACAATGCAACCCCATCCTTAAAAAAATTGATAGAATCCGAAAAATATCCAGACATAAAATACGGCATCAAGTTGTGCAACAAAAACCTGGGCTTCAACGGTCAGTTTTACACCATCCCATATTTCTGCACATTTTTGTTGAAGAGATATATTTTTGAATGCAGGATATGAATAGGTGAGTTAAGTTTTGATTTACTAAGAATTGCTTTGCCAATTGAGATGGTCGAAATCATGCATCCAATAGTGTAATTGAAAAATAAAATTTTCTTTAGCAAGATGGAGGGGGATTGTTGAACCTCCATTTGAAATAGGGAGTTATGGCTTTCAATATATCATAGAAAATCAGTTTGGCCAAAAACTTTATTACAAAAGATATTTGGACTGAATTGTATCAAATGCGTTTCGTAGGTCATTTACAAATGAAATCATAGAATCAGATTGTGGTTGTTTCAATTCTTGTGGCATAAAAAGAAGATAAGGAAGAATACCGAGTTTTTCTGCAATTAAATCAATAGTTTCTGGCTTGGGAAATTTGTTTCGATTTTCTAATTCCGTAATATATGTAATTCCATATCCAATCAATTCTGATAATTTTTCTTGAGAAAGTCCTTTTTGCATTCTATAAAATTTTAGGTTTTTTTTGAAAATTTCTCGTGTTCCCATATTTAAAGTATAAAATGAAAAATCCGATGAGATTATAGTTAGTTTGACTTGACTTTT
>JAZUEV010000057.1:0-1694 GCA_045640345.1 Treponema sp. | reverse complement strand
AGCAGTTGCCATAAACAGATACTGGGTCTCGGAGAATTCTTTAAGGCTTACAACAGTTGTAATTTCTTCATTTGCATTAACAGCCAGCAAACTCTTAATATGAGAACCACGACTTATTTTACTTGCCTCTGGAATCTCATGGACTTTTATCCAATATGCTTTTCCTTCATTTGTAATAAACATAAGATAGTCATGGGTTGAGGCAACGAACATCTGGTTTATATAATCTTCATCAAGAAGTTTGGCCGAAATTGAACCTTTTCCTCCACGACCTTGGCTTTTGTAAAGACTGACCGGCACACGTTTGATATAACCAAGTTTTGAAATAAGAACAACCATGTCCTCTTCTTTAATCATATCTTCAACGTTGATTTGTTCAACTTCACTTGTAACAATATCAGTGCGGCGTTCATCACCAAATTTATCCACGATTGCATTGGTCTCGTCTTTAACAAGGTTAAGAATCTTGTCGTGATTGGCAAGCAAATCTTCCAGACGGGCAATTTCAGCACGGACCTGTCCCAATTCAATCTTCAGTTCATCAATACGCAAAGATGTGAGAACACCAAGACGCAAATCAACAATTGCCTGACTCTGTTCTTCATCAAAACCAAATCTTGCTTCAAGTCTCTTTTTTGCTTCCGGTTCATCTTTACTTGAACGGATAATCTGGATTACTTCATCAACACAATCAACCGCTGTGATTTTTGCTTCAAGGATGTGCTCCTTCTTTTTTGCAACTCCAAGTTCAAACTTACATCGGCGAGTAATAACCTGATCTCGGTGGTCAACAAAATGTTTAATGAGCTGCTTGAGATTAAGAATCTGTGGAGCAAGTCCATTTCCAGAAGGAACCAATGCAAGATTGATAATTCCATAGCTTGACTGAAGAGGTGTCTTTGCAAAAATCTGATTGATTACAACTTTTGCGATGGCTGTCTTTTTTATGTCGATTTCGATACGGACATCATCACCATGGCTACCGTCATTTACACGCTCAATTCCTTCAATCGTTCCATCACGGGCAAGGTCCGCAATTTTTTTAACAAGGTCGTCTGTGCGAGTCTGATAAGGGATTTCTGTGAATACGATTTTTTCTTTTCCCTTTGTATCAACTTCGATTGTAAATCTTGCACGAACAAGGATTTTTCCACGACCAGTTTTATACGCATCAGCAATTCCCTTTCTTCCAAAAATGATTCCACCGGTTGGAAAATCAGGTCCCTTTACATAATGCATCAAATCATCTATAGAACAATCCTGATTGTCGATGTATGCACAGATTGCAGCTCCAATTTCACGAAGATTGTGTGGAGGCATATTTGTTGCCATACCGACAGCAATACCAGTTGAACCGTTGCATAAAAGGAATGGGAATGCAGCAGGAAGAACTTTTGGTTCCTGTCGTGTATCATCAAAGTTGGGGCTAAAATCAACAGTATCTTCTTTGATGTCGTCAACCATTACCTCGGCGACTTTTGACATCTTTGCCTCAGTGTAACGGTAAGCAGCTGCCGGAGAACCATCAATTCCTCCGAAGTTACCCTGCTTTGTAACAGGCATGTACCTTAAAGAAAAAGCCTGTCCAAGACGAACCATTGCATCATAAACGGAAGCGTCTCCATGAGGATGGTAACGTCCCAATACATCACCGACTACAGTAGCACATTTTTTAGTTTTAGCAGTGCTTGTCA
>JAZUEV010000056.1:0-1618 GCA_045640345.1 Treponema sp. | reverse complement strand
AAAAGTTATATGTTATAATAGAAGAGACCCCTTGTCATACTGAATTTAGTTCAGCATCTCTTAATCAACAGTCCATTTGATTATTCTTGAGATCCCAGGCTACTAAATTTCGGGATGACTGTTTTTTTGTCATTTCGACCGTAGTGGAGAAATCTCAAAAATTACAATGGGAATCAACAAAATAAATTCAGGACAGTAAAATGGTTTACGATTTATCACTTAGGGAAGAAGAAATAAAAAAGCGTGTCGCCTCTGATTTTTTTAAGAAATATGAAACGGTTCACATTTTAGGAAACATTGATTTTTGTGTGTCCATAACAAATGGTCTTGGATTAACAACCGATTCGGATATTCAAAGTCTGCTTTGGGCGGAATCAAAAAAAGGAAACAAAGAGGACATCAACGAAAGTTTTGTTCAATTGATTCTTACAATTGGAAAAGAAAAAACAAACGAAAAATATATGCCTCCGTCTTTTCTGGCCGCCTTTGACGCTGAAAAAATTGCATTTATTGAATACCACAAAATTTTACACATTTTCTCGCAGAATGATTTTAACTGGAATGTAACTCCCAGCAACCATGATTCAAAAGAATTCAAGCAACTTTATTCATTGTGCGAAAAAATTCTTGACGAAGAAAAAACTATTTTTAATTTTTCTAACGATGAAAAAGAGCTGAAGGAGTTCATAAAAAACAATCTGGCTTCCGGAAAGAGTGAAAAAATTCAGGTGACAAAAAATAATTTCATTGCCGTTTTCAACAAGTGGTGCACCGAGGTTATGCCGGACATCCAAATGAACTGGGAGCAGGCCAAGAAAGCGAATATCTTTTGTGGAGATTTTTTTCTTGCTGATTTAATCAACGACACTACAAAAACTTTGTATGAAAAACTTGATGTGGTTTTCAGCAACGGCAGATACAGTTTTCAGCGTGAAATCGACAATCTTCTTGGAACTGAAATGTCCAAAACCACTCAACTAAAAAGCATAAAAAATTATAAGGCATTCTGGAACAAATACGAGAGACCTCCAAAGGAAGAACACTGGCAGTGGTTTATTGAACGAAAGGACCTTCTTGTGCCTCAGGATGTGCGTGAGCGAAAGGGAAGCTTTTTTACTCCTAAGAAATGGGTGGAACTTAGTCAAAAATATCTTGCAGATGTGCTTGGCGAGGACTGGCAGGACGACTATTACATTTGGGACTGTTGCGCCGGAACCGGAAATCTTTTGAAAGGACTTTCCAACAAGCGAAATGTTTTTGCCTCAACCTTGGACAAAGGTGATGTTGGAATAATGAAGGAACTTGCAGACCAAAATGTTTTGCCAGTTTTTGAAAACAATATTTTCCAGTTTGATTTTTTGAACGACGATTTGCAGAGCACAAAAGTTCCTGAAGGTTTAAGAAAAATCCTTGCAGATGAAAACGAACGAAGAAAGTTGGTGATTTATATTAATCCCCCTTATGCTGAAGCTGCAACCGTTAAGCAAAAAACTGGTACAGGGGAAAATAAAGGATTAGTTGCAAGGGATAATTTAATTTTCTCTAGATATTCAAAACAAATTGGAGCTGCAATAAATGAGTTGTGTACACAATTTTTGATACGAATTTATTTAGAAAT
>JAZUEV010000055.1:0-2003 GCA_045640345.1 Treponema sp. | reverse complement strand
GGTCTGTTCGCCGTTCCTGAGATAAAGGACAGGCTTGAAGAATGTGTAGGTGGTATTGTTTTTATCGATGACCGCCGGATTGAACTGTGGATAACTACCGATTGTTGCTGCCGCCATGTCTGAAAGTATATTGTCCACACGATTCTGAAGCTGGGTCGTTACTTCTGATATCTCCTTTCGTCTTTCCGTGCTGTCATTGTCTGTCAAACCTGCGAGAGAAATACCTTCGGCCGTAAGTTCCGTGATCTGTTGGGCGATAATATTGATTTCGTTTTCCGCCTGCTCGTTCAATGCCTGGCACTTTTGTTCGATGTCCGAAATGAAGTTTGCCTGGAGACGGCTTGTTCCAAGTGAGAATGTCTGTGTATCAATCTTGGACGCGATAGAAGGGTCGTTGGTTGCCCAAATGTAATCCAGATTTGTGTCCGTCACTGTCTCCGAATAACCTGTAATCGTTGCGAAATTTGCATCGGACAATGCTTCTGATTCCTTTGTCAAGTCGCTAAGAGCCAAGAGGTTTGAGCTTGCGTTTGGAAGATTTATTTTTGCACCGCTTGAAAGAGAGTCCAAAATTACGTGTACTTTTTCCTGGAGTCCCACGGCCCTTGTGTTTTCTTCTCGTTTTATCATAAAGTAACCCAAGGTGAATGCCAACGCTATCACCAGCAGCAAAATCAGCGACATTGTGTATGCCACGATCTTTACGCTTAGGCTGACTCCTTTTCTGTTTATACTTTTCTGCTTTGTCTTTTTTTCCTCTGGCATAATGTCTCCTTCAATAAGCGCTCTAACTTCCGCATTGACTGTCATTGCTTCCTTCGCAGTCGTCTGTAGACCCCTCAAGGTCAATATAATCATGAACGCCGCCAGGACAAGCACCACAATCACTGTTATGAATGTAATGTCCAGACGTTGTTTCGTACCGAATATTCCGCTGAGCCACTTTGGAACAAAATTGAATTCCCTGTAGGGCTTGACCGTTCCAAATTCCTTTACATCAAGAATCTTGGTCTTGGTCATGTAAAGTCCTCTGTCGGTGTGGAGAAGACCAATGTAGTAATCCCCGGCGTCGATGTTTTTCAGGTTGATGTCGGTTATTCTATTTTCAGACGTGATTTTGAAGTCACCGTTCTTCTGGCTCAACACATAATCATAAGGAGCCTTTCCATCTGAATCGATATATACAGAAGAAATTGTTCCCTCGTAAGTGAATCCGCCTCCAAAAATATCCATAGCTATATCGCCGTAGACATTTGTGGTCGTGTTTATGGTTGTCAGGTATGTCTGCGGCCTATATTTGTTCAGGAAAATAAGTTCATAGGTTTCCTCTCCGATGTTTCCAACTTGGTCGATGGCGGCAACCGTAAAGAGATAAAGACCGTTCCGTCTGTTGTCAAAGGACTCTGAGCTTTTTTGCAGGTCGCTTTTCATATAGCGGGGAGGTTCCTTCAGGTTGTCTATCTTGCTGCCGTTTTTTTCAAGGAGACTTGATTTTATTTCCTCGATCTGTTCACTGTTCAACCTGAGAGGATGTTTTGAATTGACCGCAAGTTTCGATGGAATTGAATCCACGTACTGCAATGCCCAGGTGTATCCCTCCACATCGTCATCATTTTCAGATGCTTTCCATCCAATGCTGAAAGTGTTGCTCTTGAAAAGACCGTTCTCATCAATTTCTGGAAGTATGATTTTAGGTCTGTCAGGAGCTGTGGTGTCTCGTCTGTATGTGACCATGGCGCTTCGTGACCAGTTTCCAGCATAGTCCACCTGTTTTGCTTTAAAATACCAAAGTCCGTCCTCGGTTGCTTCCCCTTCAAGACGGTTTTCAAGCGGATATGTGTTGATATCTTCAGGAGGCTCTTCTTCAGGATTCCTTGTATATATGAAAGAAAATCCCCTGATGCCGGAAGAGTCTGTGGATTCCTCGACAGTGGCGGATATCTTATCCACCGTTCCACCTTTTCCGTTGGTGAAATTCTGTGGGATGATTTTTGGTGGAGGGG
>JAZUEV010000054.1:0-4069 GCA_045640345.1 Treponema sp. | reverse complement strand
AACCTTGAGCTTCATGTATTGAAGCTTGTTGTTTATGTTCGAACGGAAATTTACATAGAAAGTTTCACGCTTGATGAGCTGACGGAGAATATTATCACGGGAAAATGCCATACGCATCATGTCGCGGTCATCGGCATAGACAGAAACATCAATGTAGAATTCCAAAGCATCATCGTAATACTGTTCCCCAAGTTCATCACTATAGAAAGCACCTGCAACATCATTCACACGGACAATCCTGATTTTGTTAGTCATCAGGTTAACCATAAAAACATTAGTGTAATCTATGGAAAGAGCATTAATGATTTCAAGCTGATATACTTTTTCTTCTTCGCGCGTGTAGCCTGAGGTTATGTTCTTAACGACCGCAAGACCCAAAATGTCGCCGGATTCTTTTTCCTGGGTAAGGATTACGGTGTTGCGGGTCCAGAAAGATTCGCCTTCAAAATTAGGCTTGTTGATGTCAAACCAGAGTTCATACTTTCCCGTAATGAAGGCATCCATAAGGTAGGAGGCATCCATATTGGCCATGAACTTTTCCTTCTCAGAATCTGCAAGGTCCCATGCAACCGACTCAAGGAATTTTTCGTATGAACATTCCTCAGGAAGGTCAAAGGCATGCCTTAGGCGCACAATTCTTTCACCGAATCTCTGAAGAGGATTTCCCACAAGAAGGTTTTTCGTAAGGTTGAATTCAAAAACAAGAATGGCATCGGAAACAATGGCCCTCTTATACTGATCGCCAGAAACACCGACAAGTTCGTCACCTATCTGGATTGGGCGCTCAAGATTTCCAAATTCCGAGGATTTTTCATGATTTTCCATATTAATGCCATTATCAGCCATATAATACTAATTATAATACGGAAAAATCATAATACAAATAAAAAATTGAGTTATGTTAAAATAAAAAGCCGTCCAAAGATTCAGCTATGGAACCTAAGGACGACCTTAACAGAAAGTTAAATCTGTATCACGATAGTTGCAATTTACAGTCTGTCTACTACCAACTGACCCATAGCCTTTGTACCTACGAGCTTGCCAGCTGCGCTTACAGCATCTCTTTCGCTACCAGCGATGTCGCCTGTGCGGTATCCTTCGTCAAGAACCTTTTCTACAGCAGCTTCGATTGCCTTTGCCTCAGTCTCCAACTTGAAGTCGTAGCGAAGGAGCATTGCTGCGGAAAGAATTGTTGCCAATGGATTAGCCAAATCTTTTCCTGCGATATCTGGAGCTGATCCATGAATTGGTTCGTACAATCCAGGTCCTGTTCCATCACCCAAAGAAGCAGATGCCAACATACCGATGGAACCTGTGATCTGTGAAGCCTCGTCAGAAAGAATGTCGCCGAACATATTTGAAGTTGCAATAACATCAAACTGTCTTGGGTTGCGGACAAGCTGCATTGCTGCGTTATCAACATAAAGATAGTTCAATTCAATATCCGCATACTCTTTGTGAACAGTCTCAGCGACCTTTCTCCAGAGGCGGCTTGAGTTCAAAATGTTTGCCTTGTCAACAACAGTCAAAATCTTTCTACGGTTCTTTGCTGATTCAAAACCAAGACGAACGATACGCTCGATTTCTTCCCAACTATATTTTTCTGTGTCCCATGCTGATTTTCCATCTGGAGCTGTTCCACGATCACCGAAGTAGATACCGCCTGTCAACTCACGAACAATGAGAATATCAAGTCCGTCGCCAACAACCTCATCCTTCAAAGGACATGCCGCCTTAAGCTGCTTGAACATAACAGCAGGACGAAGGTTTGCATAAACTTTCATTCCACCGCGGAGTCCAAGGAGTGCCTTTTCTGGACGAATCTCTGGAGCAACATCGTCCCACTTTGGTCCACCAACTGCTCCCAAAAGAACAGCGTCGCTCTTAAGACAAATGTCAAGCTGATCCTGTGGAAGAGGTTTTCCCCACTTGTCAATTGCAGCACCACCAGCGATAACTGTTGTATAGTTCCACTTGTGTCCAAACTTTGCTCCAACCGCATTCAAAACATTAACGGCTTCGGCAACAACATCAGGTCCAATTCCGTCACCAGGAATCAAGGCAATGTTCTTTTCCATTTTATATCTCCACAAAAAATGATTTTCCATAAAGTCCGTCCAAAATCAACTTACGATTTTAGATGGCAACTGTTTTCTAAAACAAATCCTTCAGTTCAGGGATAATGAGTTTTCCGTCCTTGTCAAAAAGTCCAAAATCCATCTCACGATATGACCAAGCGGCTCGGGCGATTCCATATTTCTCAAAGGCTGCGTGTATTCCCTTATACCAGCTGACAGTGCTTTCCTTGTCGGCAAGATCTATGCAACCATATTCACCACAGTAAAGGGCAACATTTCTTTCCTCTGCAATCTTCACGGCCTTAGCAAAGAAGCGGTCAAAAATCTCACCGTCTATCATGCCAGATGAAGTACCATCGAAAAGCCATGACGACAAACACCCCATCCTGGCGGCATCGTCCTTGAATTTCTGTGCAGGAACTGGATAGGAAGTCCTGTAGTTTCTGTCCATGCCATTGACCCAGTGGGCACCCTGATGTGTGAAAAGCAAAGGTTCGTAGCAGTGGAAATTATACACAACCTTGTCATCATAAGGAAGACAAAGATCCTCCAATGCGTCTATGCTGTTGTTCCAATATCCACCAAGAAGAATGTATGTGTCGGGAGCAAAAACCCTAATGCGTTCAATACACTTGGTTGAGATTCTGTTCCATCTGTCGCTGAAATCCTTGTCCGTCACCTCATTCAAAAGTTCAAAGGCAATGCTTTCCCTTTTTCCAAATACCGATGCCAATTTTTCCCACAGACGATAAAATCTTTCCTGAAGTTCTTCGCTGTCAAAAAAACCGGTCTGGGCTTCACCTGAATCAAAAGAAAAACCGGCTGTCTTATGAAGGTCCAGCACCATATTGAGACCATATTTTCTGCACCATCCATGCACTTTCTCGATATAGTCGAATCCTTTGTCCAAGTAGGATGAACCGTCCTCGGTCTCAAGCAGGTTGTAGTCAACAGGAAGTCTCACATGATCAAGCCCCATTGAAGCTATGACCTGAAAATCCGACTCCTTTATAAAATTGTCATAACGGTCCTGGCTGTAATCGCACTGGGAAAACCATCCTCCAAGATCCACGCCACGGAAAAAACCATCCATCTTTTTCATAAAAAATCCTTTTAGATATAACTGTGATATTTCTTTTCGATGTCCTTGATCAATTTGTACTCAAAGGAATCAACCAATGCCAGCCAGGATGCTTCAACCACATCGCAGCTGACCCCCATGGTTATCCAAGAGTCTGTTCCATCGGAACTTTCAATCAAGACACGAACTTTGCTAGCTGTGGCGCTCTTTCCATCAAGCACACGGACTTTATAGTCGGTCAATCGAATCTGCATTACCGATGGATAGAAAGTTTTCAAGGCAGACCTGAGCGCATTGTCCAAGGCATTGACAGGACCATTTCCCTCGCCCGCCGCAATTTCAATGTGATCGTCCACGGCAATTTTCACCTGGGCAAATGAGTAAAGATTTTCTTCAACCAAAGGGATTTCTCCGCTGGTCTTGTAATAATGAAGCTTGAAGAACGGTTGATATTTACCGATGGCCTTGCGAACCAGAAGTTCAAAACTTCCTTCGGCTCCCTCGAACTGATATCCCTGGTGCTCCAATTCCTTGACCTGCTTGACCACATCTGCAACCACAGGATTGTCCTTTGTAATGCTTGGGTCGAACTTGTGGATTTTTTCTATAATCATTGAACGTCCGGCCACTTCACTCATAAGGAAGACTCTCTCATTACCAACGGAGTCAGGGGTTGTATGTTCGTATGCCGCAGGATTTTTTAACACAGCGTCAATGT
Source organism: Treponema sp. (assembly GCA_045640345.1). GTDB lineage: Bacteria > Spirochaetota > Spirochaetia > Treponematales > Treponemataceae > Treponema_D. Next base: position 192 of record JAZUEV010000054.1, on the reverse strand, counting down.
GCATTCCAGCTTTATGGGCAAAAGCATTCTGTCCGACATAAGGCATGCCACTTTCCAAAGGAATGTTCGTTATTTCTGCCACGCGCTTACAGATTGAAGTAAGGTTCTGGAGATTTCCTTCAGGAATACACTTGCAGTCCATCTTAAGTTCCAGGTCCGCAATGATAGTTGAAAGATTTGCGTTTCCAGTCC
>JAZUEV010000053.1:0-2979 GCA_045640345.1 Treponema sp. | reverse complement strand
GCATGACAAAATGGACTTTTCCAGCAGCCTCATTCAAATTTGGAGAACAAAATGGCACAGCCTTTAATCTGTATGACCCTAACCGGTAAGACTTTGAAAGAAGATTTGGATCTTATTGAAAAATATAGAAAATATATTGATGTTGTTGAACTTCGAGCAGACCATCTGGATGATGACGAAAAGCCTCACATAAAAAAATTTCCATCCATGGCGGGACTTCCTTGTATTTTGACCATCCGTAGAAAAGTTGACGGTGGAATCTACACAGACGGTGAAGCAGCCAGAGCAGTTTTGTTTGCAAAAGCATTGTCCTTTGTTGAGGCGGACCAGGAAAAGAATTTCGCTTATGTTGATTTTGAAGAAGATTTCCAGGTTGCGTCATTGCAGGATGCGGCTTTGGCTTACGGGGTCAGAATCATCAGAAGTATGCACGCCATGAATAATCCAATTGGAAATTTGGCTCAGAAATTGGCAAAGCTAAAAGTGACCGATTATGAAATTCCAAAAATCGCTTTCATGCCCGAAAGTCTGGATGATGTAAAGCATGTGTTTGACGAATCACGAAAGTTGAAAGATTCCAACCACATTCTTTTGGCAATGGGACCAATGGGTGTAGCCACTAGAATCCTTAGTGCAAAAATCAAGAACTTCCTTACATTTACATCTCCTCAGGAAACTATTTCAAAAGTTCAGAATCTTGGTCATATAGATCCAATCACTTTGAACGATGTCTATCATTTTAGATCCATCAACGAGGATACAAGGGTCTACGGTATTACAGGTTATCCTTTGCTCAAAACATCCAGCCCCGAACTTCACAACGCTGGTTATCAAAAACATAAGATGAATGCAGTCTATATCCCAATGCCCGCACCAAATTTTAAGGACGTGCTTAATTTTGCTGATTCCATCGGTGTCATGGGAATGTCCGTCACAATTCCTCACAAGGAAAATGTTTTCAATGAAGTGACCGATATGGAAAAAACTGCTAAAGATATTGGAGCTTGCAACACTTTGGTTAGAACCAGCGAAGGTCATTGGAAGGGGTACAACACAGACGCTCCAGGTTTTGAAAAATCACTTCTTGAATTCCTTGGTGAAAAAAATCTGGCACACAAAAAAGTTGCAATCATTGGTGCAGGTGGAGCATCCAGAGCTATTGCCTATGCCGTAAAAGAGTTGAAAGGAAAGGCCTGTATTTTTAACAGAACATTGGCCAGAGCTCAGGAACTTGCTGATGAATATGGATTCAAGGCGGCCAAACTTGGACACGAAAGTCTGGAAATCCTAAAAAAGTATAACGATGTAATTATCCAGACCACATCGGTTGGAATGAACAGCACTGAAGTTTCCAATACAGATAACGACCCTCTTCATTTTTACGACTTCACCGGCAAAGAAAAAATCCTTGATATAATTTATGTCCCGGCAGTCACTCCAATGATGGCAAGAGCGTCAAAAGCAGGATGCAAAGTTTGTAACGGTTATGATATGCTCAGATACCAGGGTTATGAACAGTTCAGACTCTTCACCGACAATGATTACTAGTTTTTGAAAATCTTGTCCAAGAATAAAAAATTTACTATTATAGTAGAAGAGAACCTCTGAAAATTGTGTTTTTGGAGGCAGCTTTGAAGATTTTTACAAAGTTTTTGGGGTAATTGAAAATGATTTCAAAAGATCAGCAAAAGATTTTGGCAGCAGAAACCGCTATCGATACTCTCATCAAAGAGGGAAAAATTTTTAGTGGCATGAAAATCGGTCTAGGAACTGGTTCAACAGCTATGCCGGCAGTCAATCGTTTGGCACAGAGAATTGCAGACGGAACATTGAAGGATATTTTGGCAGTGGCTACAAGTTTCCAGACATCCCTTGCCTGTGAGGAACTGGGGATTCGTGTCTGCACATTGAACGACAAAGCCATCAACGGACAGTTGGATTTAACCATTGACGGTGCAGATGAAATTGGTCCAGACAACAGCTTGATTAAGGGAGGCGGAGCTGCACTTCTTCGCGAAAAGATTACAGCCTATGCATCCAAGTCCTACGCAATTGTGGCCGACGAAACAAAGGATGTCCAGAACCATGGAACAGCATTCCCATTGCCAGTGGAGATTATCCCAGAAGGACGCATCGGTGTGGTAAAGGCATTGGAAAAATTGGGAGCCACTTGTACTTTGCGAGAAGGTGTAAAAAAGGCAGGTCCAGTTATTACCGACAATGGCAACATGATTTTGGATTGTCTTTGGAAATCACCAGTCGATCCTGCAGAAATGGAAGATAAAATCAACGCCATAACCGGTGTGGTCGAATGTGGATTTTTCACCAAACTCAAACCAGTTGCATTCATTGCAAAAAGTGATGGAACTGTAACAGTCAGATAAAAAATAATTTCGGACTCCATCAATTTAGGGGTCCGTCATCTCGACCGCAGTGGAGAGATCTCAAAAATGTCCGATTGTTCATCTTACGCCACTCGTCTTGGATTGGTCGGTGATAGCGTGCGTCCGATTGATTATAGCAACGACACTCGTAGGAGCTGGTTAATAATAGCCATAACATCCGATTGTTCATCTCACAACACTCGTTTTGGGTTGGTTGGTGATAGCATAAGTCCGATTGATCATAAAAATGTCACTCGTAGGGGTCTGTCATCTCGACCGCAGTGGAGAGATCTCAAAAATGTCCGATTGTTCATTTTACGCCACTCTTTGAGATTGGTTGGTGATAGCGTACATCCGATTGATCATAGCAACGACACTCGTAGGGGCTGGTTAATAATAGCCGTACATCCGATTAATCATAAAAATGTCACTCGTAGGGGGCCCGCTGTGCCGATTGAGCCTGTCGAAATCAAGCAGCCATAACATCCGATTGTTCATCTCACAACACTCGTAGGGTTCCGTCATCTCGACCGCAGTGAAGAGATCTCAAAAATGTCCGATTGTTCATTTTACACCACTCTTTGAGATTGGTTGG
>JAZUEV010000052.1:0-3071 GCA_045640345.1 Treponema sp. | reverse complement strand
TTCATAAGGAGGAAACTGATGAAAAAGACTAAGCTTTTTGCTTGTATGGCAGGTGCTATTGTTACAATGGCAACAGCATTTGCAGGTGAGTGGGATATTAAGGTATTCCGTCCAGCTGTAAACCCTCGTGACAAGAACGATGTTATGGTTCGCGCAGGAGAGAAGTATACAGCAGAGACTGGTGGAAAAGTAACATACGTTCTCGGCGACTGGGGTACAGTTGAATCAAAGGTTCTTTCAGGAATGGCAGCAGGAGACCCAATCGATGTAGTTTTCGTTCGTGACGCAGACTTCCCAAAATTCCAGGTCAAGGGATATCTCCAGCCAATCGATGGATATGTCAACACAAATATGACAGTTTCTGGAACTCAGATTTTCAACTTCGCAGCAGCTAACAATGTTTTCAAGTACAACGGAAAATATTATGCAGCATCACACTTTACTTCAAACCACGCATGGCTCGTTATCTACAACAAGACATTGATGGATGAAGTTGGTATCAAAGAATCTGAACAGCCAGAAGCACTTTACAAGGCAGGAAAATGGACTTGGGACGCAATGGCAAAGTTGGCTCGCAAGCTTACAGCAGATACATCAAGATCTGGTTCAATTGACCGCTGGGGTCTTGGAAACTGGAACACTCGTATCTTCGCTTACATGAACGGTACAGAGTTCACAAAGAACAACCACACCACATTGAACTTCGACGATCCAAAAATCACAGCAGCTCTTTCTTACTTGCAGACAGCAAAGACAGAAGGCTGGTACCAGCAGGACAACAGCATCGTCCAGGATGGTCTTGCAAACCGCACAGTTGCCATGGTGATTGGTCGCGAATATGATCCAGCAACAATCACAAAGAAGACAAGAGATAAGCTCGGCTATGTTCCACTTCCAACAGGTCCAAACGCATCAAAGACACGCTATGTTCTTGAATGTGATGGATACGGAATCGGTGCAGGTTCAAAGAAGCAGAAGGCAGCTGGTAAGTACATCGAATATGCTTTGAAGGAATGGTACGGAGAAGATATTAAGGGACAGACAACAACTTGGCCAAAGGAAATGGTTCAGTATCAGAAAGATGCAATCAAGGAACCATATTATCCAGGTCCATCTGTAGCAGCTATCGACAGCATGTTGGATTCATTCTTGGGTGAAGTTGTTTGGTCAGGAAACTCTCCAGCTTCAGCAGTTGAAAAGTGGACACCAAAGGCAAAGGCTCTCTTGGCAGATGCAAACAAGCCAATGGGAAAATTGGAAAGGCTTCCATTCACAAAGATCACACAGGATTTCGAAAAGGTATCTTCACCTGACGGTTTGGCAAAGCCTTATGAAGGAATGAAGTCTGCAAAGGTTTCAATCACTTCAAAGGGAATCAAGGGAAAGTCTCTCGAAGTTAAGTACGATCCAGATGTAGACGGCGAAGAAGGATTCATGGTTATGACCGACGCAACAAAGCTTGGTATCGTTGGTTGGCGTGAATACAAGGTTGAATTCGATGTTAAGGTAACTGGAAAAGTTGGAAAGAACGCAACTGTTTACGCAAAGGCAATCTATGATGAACTCCATGACTATGGATGGATCAGCAAGGCTGTTAGCGACAACACAACAGTTTACCATGTAACAGGAAACATCAAGGATGTTAACCAGAACGGACGCATCGGTATTGCAATCGGTGGTAAGAATATCGGTGGCATGATCATTGACAACATCGTGATTTCAGAACGATAATCATGTCAAAGTGCAGTAAAAACTGAAAGGAGTCTGGAATCTAGGTTCTAAGAGCTCCGAAAGTTAAAGACCAACCCTGAATCATTTTGGGGTTGGTTTTTTAATGCAGTTTCAGTTGGAAAAAACTTTATATATAATAGAGAACTTTCTATTTGGGAAAATCATTGAAACTTCAGATTTTAAGAGATTTTTCTATCATTGAATTTTTATAGGTGCGAGATGAATAAAAAAAGTATTCTGTCCCTGGCATTTTGTTGTTTGTCAATTTTACCTTTGGCAGCAGGTGGGGCAAGGGATTCGATAAAAGAGGAGAAGTCTATGGTCAGACCAGAAGATGCAAGGGTTATGAATGTTATGGCAAAGATCCGCAGAGGTGAGACTGTGAATATTGCCGCCATGGGTGGATCAATTACGACTGGATATAACTCCGACCCAAAAAATGTTTGCGCATGGGCTTCCATTGTCCGTGACTGGTGGAAAAACAAGGGCTATGAATATAATGCCGAAGTAAATTTTATGAACGAAGGTGTTTCTGGTACCGACAGTGCTTGGGGAGCCGCCAGAACAAAAATCCATATTCTGGATAACGATGTTGATTTGGTTCATCTTGAATTTGCCATGAATGACCAGTGGCTTGAAAAAAATGTCCGCCAAAGAAGTTACGAAGGGGTCATCAGGCAGATACAGGACAATTCTCCACGAGCGATAATGGCTTTGTTTGTGAATGAAAGAAACGACCCTCAGCCGGGACAGCAGTTTGAGCAGCAACCGATTTGTGAGTATTACAGCATTCCTTTTGTAAGCTGGAAGGATTGTGAAAATAAAGAGAAAAATGGAAATGTAGATTGGAGTGATTTCTTTGACGGTTCGGAATCGGTTCATCCAAACAACGAAGGTCACGCAGAGATTGCAAAATTTATATGCCAGCAGCTTGATGAAATCTGGTCAAGGCTTCCGGAGGATGACAGTCTTCTTCCAAAAATCAATACAAAGCTTCCAAAGGCAATGATTGACACAAGCTATCAGTATCTTGAATTCCTTACCGCCGCTGATATTGAACCTTTGACCAATACAGGCTGGAACAAGGGTAGTCCAATCCATTCAGAATGGGTAGCCCATGGTGGAGCAAAGGGAGGATGGTCAACCTCTGTGGAACTTGCAGAAATGACCTTCAAAGTCAAAGGCACTTCCGTAAATGTTTTGTATTCAGAAAGCGATGGATTCAGAAATGGACAAGCCTGGGTTGAATTTTCCGATGGTTCCAAATCCAAAAAACAGACCCTAGCATGTTTTGCGTCATCCCGTCAAGGATATCTTGGTTGGGCAAGAAGTCGGATCGT
>JAZUEV010000051.1:0-1648 GCA_045640345.1 Treponema sp. | reverse complement strand
AAAATTTTGAAAGGGACTATAATGAGGGGATGACAGACAATGGAGGCAAGACCATGGATGATTTTTTGACAAGGTTTGGTGAAAAGGAAAAGCAGGCCGGAATAATCGAAGGAAAAAAGGAAGGGATACAAGAAGGACAAAGAACTCAAGCCACGATGATGATTCAGCAGGCCATGAAGAACGGCAACATGACGGTGGAGCAGCTTTCGGTCTTGTTCAACATGCCTGTGGAGGAGATAAGGACATTGTCCCAAATGCAGTTGGTCTAGAGGACATCCAATTGATTAAAGTACGACTTTTATTTTAGATCCCAATGTGCTTTGGCCTAATCAGTTGGATATTTAATAATCGAAGACCCTGTAAATAATGAAGTCTCTATGGATTGCAATTTTTAGAGATTCCCTAAACTATCCGTTGTGTTGAATCTTTATGAACGCCACTTCCGTTTTCCAATCAAAAATCTCTTTGGCGGCTTCCTCGGTGAGTATCTGTCGGATTTTTGCTATTGCCTGTGACCCAAGTTCCTTCATCAATTTTTTTCCGTAGCTTGAATTTTCATTGTCAAACCATTTATCGATTTCGCTTGAAGAGATGCGACGTTTTTCAATCATCGATGTGGTCTGGATCTGGACTTCAAATCCTGCGTCCGTGAACATTTTTTCAATATCGCTGTCGTCCCATGCAAAAAGTCTGTTTGTTTTGTCCTCAAAAAACTCCTTCTCCACTTTTTCCATTTTCAAGAGGATTGACTGCAAATCCGTGTCCATTTTTTTCTGGGCAAAAATCTGCTTGGAAATGAGACTTGAAATATGCTGAGCTTTTTTGGGAATCCTTTGGGAGATAACCACTTTTCCATTTGGAGCTAGGATTGGTGGCAAATCTTTCGGAGGAATGGTCTCTGAATCAAAAGCCACATCCCTTGTGTCCCTTGTGGTGCCTGAAAAAAGTTCCTTGATTGAAGAAACTCCCTGGGCAATATCCGACAGACTTGCAAAACAGTCCCTGAAAAACATTCTGTCCAATACCACATCCCCAAAAGAAGCTATGAGGTTCCTGAGGACCATTGGTGAAAAAACTCCCCCAGGTTGTTGGATTGAAAGACGAGGCTTGTCGATGTCCCACAAAGTAGATGCGTACTGCTCCAGAAGTTCCATGCCTGCTTTGTTTTTACATGATCCACATAAAAATCCTTCAGGGGTTTTCCGGAGGAGGTCAAAAATCAAAAGACAGTCGTCGGCGTTCCAGACAAAAATCCTGTGGTGTCTTTTTATATCTCCAATCTGGATCATGGTGTCCCTAATCCTTGTAAGAATCTGAGCTTTGTTGCTGTCGATTCTGGATCTCCATTCTCGCTGGGCCTTATCAAGGATGGCGCTTCTGTTTTGGTCTTGGGGACTGAACGTAAGATTTTCTTCTTTTTTGGAGTCACCGCTTTTGAAGTGCTGGTTTATCCACCATTCGGATATGGGGTTCAGACCGAATTCAGATTTCTCCATATCTTCCGTGTTTTTGAGGATGGAGCTTTTGTCTTTTTCAAGAAGAGAAGCAATCTGTATTTCCCTGCGACCAAGCACGTCATTTCTGATGGTGTTTTCATATCCCTGGGTGCTGGGGGTGTAAAAAAATCTTCCCGAAAGAGAGTTTGGGA
>JAZUEV010000050.1:0-2414 GCA_045640345.1 Treponema sp. | reverse complement strand
AGTTTGATTATTTTAAGACACTAGTGGGTGGCCAAAACTAACTACCGTTCGTTAGTTTAACTCGCCCCCTATGAGTGTCTTTGCCATTATCAATCGGTCATCATGCTATCGCCGTCCAAGTCACGAACGAGTGTATTCGCTATTGCCAATCGGTCATAATTGCTATCGCCAACCAAGCCCCGAACAAGTGTCTTCGCCATCACCAATCGGTCATAATTGCTATCGCCGTCCAAGTCACAATTGTAGGAATGATAGATTTTTTTTGTCACGAGTCATTTCGACTGGAGGAAGTGTAACGGACGGAATGGAGAAATCTAAATAACCGTGGCTGTAAATGAGATTTCTCCACGCCGCTATCGCTCTGGTCGAAAGGACTATGAATCATTTCACACACACTGATCTGTTCATATTTAACGACGCACATTTAAAAAGATGAGCGGTTAAGGATTGGCTTTATTTTTTTTTATAAACCATGGAAGGTCTACCACCTGTTCCGTAATTTACATCCTCATGAATTTTATTTTGTTTGACCAGGTAATTCATGTAATGACGGACAGTGACAATTGATATGCCAAGTTTTTCAGCAATCATATCTCCTGAATGATATCCTGTATTTTTTTCAAAATAATTCATAATCATTGAAAGAGTTTTTTGCTGAATTCCCTTTGGATATTTTTCATCAACATTTTTAATTTGCTGTGATGAATTAGAAATAATGCTGTCAATAAAATTTTGGTCCAACACAGAATTATTTTTTAATGCAGAAACTTTGGATGAAAATTTTTCCAACGCAATCTGAAATCTATCAAAGGCAAAAGGTTTTATAAGATAATCAATCACACCCAGATGCATTGTGTCTTCCAATGTTGATGTATCATTTGCGGCTGTGACCATTATGACTTCAACTGGAATATTTTTTTTTCGAATCTGTTTTAAAGTATCAGTTCCATTCAATACTGGCATAAAAACATCAAGCACAAGTAAATCAACGTTATTGGTTTCAAGAAAATCCAAAGCCTCTTGACCATTGCGAACAGAACCTGCCACAGAAAAATTTTTATTTTTACAAACATATTGTTCATTTATCATTGCAACCATAGGATCATCTTCAACTATTAAAACTTGATATGTCTGCATTTTTATTCCTCTATTTTTCTAATTGTACTGTAAAACAGCATCCTTTTCCAAGTTGTGATTCAAAATAAATTTCCCCACCAAGACTTTCGACCAACTGTCTTGTATGATAAAGTCCAACCCCACGGCCAGTGCCTTTTGTTGAAAATCCATTTTCAAAAACTTTGTCCTTTATATTATCGGCAATTCCTGCTCCAGTATCTTGAACAAGAATCAACATTTTTCCAGGCTGAGTGTATACACCGAAATTTAATTCCTTAATATTTTTTGTTGAAACATTCATGGAGTCAATTGCGTTGTCAATTAAATTTCCTGTGATTGTGACGAGAGCTTCCGATGGAATATCAATGTGTTTGGATTCAAAATGGATATCTTCTTTCAAAATAAATTTTACATTGCACTCAGATGCCCTGGCAATTTTTCCGATTATCAACGCTGCAAACGATGAATTGTCAATTGAGTTCATTACTTTGCTGACGGTTTCTCTTTGGATAATCGAAATATTTTCTATGTAGGATTCCGCTTTTTCGTATTGTCCAATCTGAATTAAACCAAGGATAACATGGAGCTTGTTTGTAAAATCGTGGTTGTTTGCGCGCATGGAGTCCACAAGAAATTTTGTTCCCTCAAAATCCTCCGTGAAATCAAGAAACTGTTTTTTAATTTTTTTGGAAAGAGTTGTGCTGATGGCAATCTCAATTAAAATTGCTGCGAATGTGACAATCAAAAAAATAAAGACAATTCTTATTGTTCCAGTGCGAATTGATTTTTGAAGTCTGATGGTCATAATAAAACCTTGATAATTTTTTTCCGCATCATAAATTGCCGAATAAGTTCTTCGCTGAGGACCCGATGGACCTGTACTGTTTTCAGTAAAATAATTAATTTTATTTTTTGAAAAATCTGGATGCTTGCCATTATATTTTGTATTTATGAGTTCATGTTTTGTATGATAAATCCTATTGTTAAATTTATCGACTATGGAAATGACATCAACATCGGAAAGATTTTTTACAATGTCATCCATATAATCGCACAGTTGCTCTTGATTAAAATCTTTTGTAAATCCATAAAGTCTTGTAATCAATTCAGACATGTTTTGTAAGTCCTCGTTGAATACTTTTGTGTTCGACTTTATGTTGATAAAGATTCCACTGATTCCTAAAAAAATTGTGACACAAAAAATTAGTATCAACTGATTTTTTTGAATCTCTTTTCTGATTGAATTTAAATTAACACTTGCTTCTTTATTACTCACACTTTTATTATAACACAAAAGA
>JAZUEV010000049.1:0-2722 GCA_045640345.1 Treponema sp. | reverse complement strand
TTGACGATGACGACACGGATGTGGAAACCAGACGACAGACTGCTGTTGTGTCAATGCTGGCAGCCCTCCATTCCAATAGAACCGTTCTGCTGGACAAACGAAATTTTCCTCTCTATGCTGGAAAGTTCACCACAAATACGACGGACAAGATTTTGTACAAACTTTTCGGACATATTTCAAACATCGATGCCGAAACAAACCAGCTGTCGCCACAGACATTGCAGGGAGGTTTGCGAAGACTTTCCACTGGACAAATTCTTTTGTTCCCTTATTTCGAGGGACAGCTCATCAAGGACTTTGTTAAGACATCAATGGAAAACCTGAAGAACGAGGGTAGTTCATCCTATCGCTATGTTCTTGAAGTTCAGAACGGTACACAGACAAAGGGTGCCGCAACCAATGCGACTATCTTGCTTCGTGGTCTTGGAAACTATGACGTTCTTCCACCTTCTGATGCGGATAGGTCAGACTATGATCATACGGTCATCGTGAACCATTTGCAGTCGGAAAGTTCGGACGCTCTTAATGTTCTGGCAAACTTTATCACCTGTAAGAATATCGAACATGATCCTTCGGGAGGTTTGTCAGGAGGGTCCAACGCTGATTTTACTATCATCATTGGTAAAGACTGGGACGGTCGATATGTTCGCGGGGGATACGTGAATCCAGCGAATGTCCCAAGCCAGGAAATGATTGAAGCATCATCGGATAACTAATCAACTTCTGGTTAGTTTTGAACCCCATCATTGCATGGCATTGGACAACATGAACCAAGTCTTGCAATCGAGTATCTCTAGGAAATGTGGTTCCTGGAGATGCCCAAAATTAATTTGAGGATTATTATGGAAAAGACATTTGAAACAAAGGCGATGGAAATTGCTCAGCTTATGGAAGACGGAAAGGGGATGGATGTGACTGTCCTTGATGTGTCGGGGCTTAACAGTTGGGCAGATTATTTTGTGATCGTCACAGTGACAAGCAGCACACATTGGCAGGGTTTGGCCCGAAGCGTAAAGGAATATATTTCTGAAAACGACTTGGAAATCAGGAAGACCGTTCGCAAGGACAACCAGGGTGACCAATGGAATCTTATTGACTTGGGAAATATCGTGGTTCATTTTATGACCCAGGAGGCAAGGGAATTCTACGACCTGGAAAAACTTTGGCATGCAGGGAAAATCCTTAAGGGAAACGGTGCCAACTCATAAGGACATCCCTCGGTGCCATTGACTTAAATGGTGCTTGGCCTTAAAAACTCCGTCACGGGAAATCCAGAAAGTTCTGTCACGCTGAATCTATTAGCCTTCGGCGGCTTCGCACAGCATCTACACTAGATATTGTGTAGAGATTCTGAATCGAGTTCGGAATGACACTATGTACTAAACTTATTAGACAGCCCCTCCATTGATCGGAAGTCACGCTTGGATGATTTTGAGATTCCGAATCGAGTTAGGAATGACTCTAAATTGAGTGCCGATTGAGCAAAGGTACTTGACAGCCGACAGAATCCCTAAGTTCGGAATGACGCTAAATTGAGTGCCGATTGAGCTTGTCGAAATCAAACTCCCCATTGTGATTCGTGAGGCTGCTGAAAAAGTCCATTTTGTCATGCTGAATTTATTTCAGCATCTCATTAGTTATAGATATATTATACAATTAGAGATCCTGAAACTAGTTCAGGATGACAGGTTTTACACTTTTTCAGTGACATCGTGATTCGTACTGATGGGGTTCATTCCTTGCAAGGCTTATGGCAGGCTCACCATTGATTTTCAATAAAAAAGCGTCTAAAACTTTTGTCCTAGGCGCTTTTTTTATCAAAATTAGACTTTTTTTATAATTGATGGCTGCTTACAGGTAGTCCTTGTAGATTTCATCATCAAAATTTCTGCGGCGATTAGTGTATCCATCTTCGGGTTCCTGATCATCGAAGGGTTCGTCATAATCATCGTCGTCTTCTGGGAAAGATTCTTCGAAGTCGTCATAATCGTCGTCTTCAAAATCATCATCTTCTAAATCGTCGTAATCATCTTCTTCGAAATCATTTTCGTTGGAATCATCATATTCGTCGTAATCGTCGAATCCAGCGGCTTCGAAAGTGAGAAAATCGTCATCAGACATGGAGGGCTCCTTGAAAATTCTCTATCTGCTTAAAATCATAATAGACAACTTGAGAAACTTGTTTGTTTCAAAAGTTTTCTACACCTAGAGATTAAAGAGATTGTCATATTTTGTCAAGATTTTTCAATGAATTTCAACATATTTCAAACAAATTCAAATCAAACTGACAAGAATTCGTGTCCTTTGCTCGTGCGTAACCATGTGAACCTATTGTTTTTGGAGTTAAAATGGAAGTTGAAAGATGAAAGTTGAAAAATGAGAAATGAGAAATGAAAGGGGAGGGCTGGGAAAGTATCTTTTTTGTCACCCCAGCCGCAGTGGAGAGGTCTATAAGTCATCCCTGTCCTATAATCCATAGTGGCATACCAAATCTATTTCGGAATCGATGCCGGATCAAGTCCTTCATGACGAAACTTTTTGAACTGAGCCCAATCTAAAAAAAAAGAATCAATCGTTAGGTTTTTTGAAAAATTTGGCTAAATTTATTTGACAAAGGTAAATCAGACAAATATAATATAACATTATGTGGTCGTGAATCCATCACATAAATCAGATTGTTTAATCAGCGGCTCCGCAAGTTCTTCAATCTCGAATTATTTTG
>JAZUEV010000048.1:0-6644 GCA_045640345.1 Treponema sp. | reverse complement strand
ATAGAAAACTTGATGACAATATAGAGCCGTGAGCCGTAGGCTAGGCTAAACCGCTTTGAGCGGTTCATATTTCAAGCCACCACCTTTGGTGGTGGTTAGTGACTTTTTCAGTTTGCTTCTTTTTGAGGATTTCGATTTCTTTTTGCAGTTCTTCTATTTTGATTTTATATTCTTGTTCGGTTTTTGGTGACATTAGACCAATACCTTCCTTGTTTGAGTTATTAGACAATAGTCTATTACATAAAATAAAATTAGACAAGTGTACTGTAATGAAATGAATAATTAGACAAATGTCCATACCATTTTACTTATGAGTTTTTGGGAAAATGTTGAAAAAGAATTGATTTATTTGGGAATGACAAAAAAAGAATTATCTAAAAAAACAAAAATAAATCTGCAAAGTCTTCACAAATCGTTTGAAAGGAAAAGTTCTGTTACCGCCGAAAATGCAGTAAAAATCGCACAAGCCTTAGGTGTAACTGTTGAATATCTTGTCACAGGCAAAAATCCTTCGCCACAAAAATCTGCTCCAAAAATTACCGATGATGAAATCCGTATCTATAAACAAAACGCATCGCTGATTAAAAAACTTGCTCAACTTTCCCCAGCCAGCAAAAAAGCAATCGAAAATCTGATGGAGCAAATGAAATAGGCCAAGGGACTGATTTGTAAAAAATCTATAAATCGTTACAAAATGTAAATAAAATTGCTTGACATAATGTAAAAACGATGTTATAGTATTCTTATGAAAGAGATTTTAAAATACCTTCGACAGACTAATTCTTATACCCAAGCAGCAATTGCACGCAAACTGGAAATTTCCAGACAGTCGTATATTAAATATGAAAATGGGGAAGTGGTTCCTGGGGACAAAGTTATTCGAGAGCTTTCCATTATTTATGGAGTAACAGAAGATTTTATCCGCAAAAACGAGATTCCAAAATTTGGAAATGCTGAAAAAGAATGTGTTTATGAAATCAATCATGGTTGTGATTTGCTGGTGGCTTCTCCATCTGTAGCTTATGGTGCTCCGGTTGTTGCTCAAGAAAAGGTTCGGCAGGAAAGACGTGTTTTTGATGGATTTTTTGATGGAGCAGTTGTCCGTATCCTTGATTCCATTGAAAAATTAAAGTTGGAAAAAGGTCAGATGATAAAGCTTTATGTTGAAGATGTGGATGAGGAAGAAGACATGAGGCAAAGAAAAGCGGCGTTAGAAAAGTTTATGAGCTTTAAAGGAACTGTTCCAGAAGACTTTGATGTAGAGGAAGAAAAACGTAAATATTTGGAGGAGAAGTATGGACCATTCTAATCTATTAATTGATACAAATGTGATTCTTGATGTATTGCAAAACCGTGCTCAATTTATAGAATCATCTAAAAAAGTAATAGCATTGATTTATGAGGGAAAATATAAAGGTGTTATTGCAGCACATTCAATAACAAATTTATGGTATGTACTGCGAAAATTTTTTACTCAAGAGAAGCGAAGGGAACTTGTAATGACACTAATGAAATATTTTCAAGTCTCATGCCTTGACAAGCAGAAGTTGATTGATGGTCTTCAGAGGTCGGATTTTTTGGATTTTGAAGACTGTCTGCAGGATGAATGTGCCATGGAATTTAATGCAGACTTTATAATTACCAGAAATACTAAGGATTTTAAAAACTCAAAAGTTCCAGCCGTGACCCCAGAGGAATTTCTTAAACTTAAAGAGATCTAATCAGCTTCAACAGTCAGCACATTCTTTTGAAAACCTATTGACTAGGTAGGTAATAAAATATACAATATTCCTATTAAGTTGATAGGTAAAGGAATGAGTTGATGAAAAAAAGAAGTAAAAGAGTTGTTCCAGGGTTTGGGGTATCAATGGGAGTTACAATTTCGATTTTAAGTCTTGTTGTCTTGATTCCATTGGCATCCCTCATTATTTATTCATCCACACTTTCGTTTGGAGAATTTGTGGAAACCATAACTCGTCCAAGGGTTTTGTATAGCTTTTGGGTAAGTTTTTTGACAGCCTTTGTCGCCACCTTGGTAAATGCAGTGATGGGGGTAATTCTTGCATGGGTTTTGGTTCGATATGAATTTCCGGGCAAAAAAATAATGGACGGAATTATTGAACTTCCATTTGCGTTGCCAACTGCTGTAGCCGGAATTGCTTTGACATCTCTTGCCACAGACCAAGGCATAATTGGAAGATTTTTTGGACTCTTTGGAATAAAAGTCGCCTACACAAAATTTGGAATTATCTTTGCATTGATTTTCGTGGGCATACCTTTTGTTGTCAGATCAGTTCAACCAGTTCTTGAAAAATTTGAAAGCACTTATGAAGAAGCGGCCAGTGTCATGGGAGCAAGTCGGACAACAATTTTTTGGAAAGTCATTTTTCCAGAAATAAGACCTGCGTTGTTTACGGGAGCGGGACTTGCATTTGGTCGTTGCATTGGAGAATATGGAAGCGTAGTTTTTATTGCAGGAAACACACCCTTTGAAACGGAGATTACTCCATTGATAATTATGAGCGAGCTTCAGGCATTTGAATATTCACGAGCCACATCCATTGCACTTGTTATGCTAGGATTTTCATTTTTGATTTTGTTTGTTGTAAATCTGATTCAGTCCCATAACATGAAAATTCTTGAAGGAAGAAGGGGGTAAATTATATATGGAAGAAAAAAATGTAAAACAGGAAAACAAGGTTGTAAAGATTTTGCTGATTTCCCTGAGCACTTTGTTTCTTACAGTCATGTTGATTTTTCCACTTGTGTCGGTAATTTCAAATTCACTTCACAAGGGATGGAAATTTTATGTTTCGTCCATAACAGACCCCTATACAATCAAGGCGCTCCTTTTAACTTTGGAAGCCACCTTGTTTGCTTTGTTGATTAACACGATATTCGGACTTTTTGCCGCATGGACTGTTACAAAATTCCATTTCAGAGGAAAAAAGGTTTTGACAACTTTAATCGATTTGCCTGTAACCGTAAGCCCGATTATTGCAGGTCTGATTTTCATTCTGATTTTTGGTCGCCAAAGTCCAATTTATCCTTTGCTTATGGGTATGCATTTCAAGGTTGTGTTCGCTGTTCCTGGAATAATTCTTGCAACAGTTTTTGTAACATTTCCATTTGTAAGTCGCGAGTTGATTCCTGTACTAAATACCCAAGGCACTGATGAAGAAGAGGCGGCCGCATTGATGGGTGCGAATTTTTTCACGATATTTACAAAAATAACTTTCCCTCATATAAAATGGGCATTCCTTTATGGGATAGTTTTGTGTACCGCAAGGGCTATGGGAGAGTTTGGTGCTGTCAGTGTCTTAAGTGGTCATATCCGTGGAAAGACAAACACTTTGCCTCTTCACGTGGAAATTCTTTTCAACGAATTCCATTACTATGATGCTTTTGCAGTCAGCTCGATTCTTGTAATCATGGCGGTGATTGTTTTGGTGATTCGAAGTATTGTTGAGCACTTGGGAAAAAAATCGGAGGAATAGAAAATGTATGTTGAATTGAAAAATATAAACAAGAGCTATGGAAATTTTAAGGCATCCAACAATGTGAACTTTGGAATTGAAAAAGGAAAACTGGTCGCGCTTCTTGGTCCATCTGGTTCGGGAAAAACAACAATTTTAAGAATGATTGCAGGTCTTGAAAAACAGGATTCCGGAGATATTTTAATCGATGGAAAAATTGTAAACGACATTCATCCTGCAGAACGAGGAATCGGTTTTGTTTTCCAGAATTACGCATTGTTCCGTTACATGACAGTTGAACAAAATATTGCATTTGGACTAAAAGTTCTGAAAGCGGAAAAGTCTTACATAAAAAATCGTGTGGCAGAATTGATTGAACTTGTGGGACTGAAGGGAATGGAAAAAAGATATCCAAGTCAGCTTAGTGGTGGACAGAGACAAAGGGTTGCATTCGCTCGTGCCTTGGCTCCAAATCCTCAACTGCTT
Source organism: Treponema sp. (assembly GCA_045640345.1). Classification (GTDB taxonomy): domain Bacteria; phylum Spirochaetota; class Spirochaetia; order Treponematales; family Treponemataceae; genus Treponema_D. The sequence continues at coordinate 2,682 of JAZUEV010000048.1, read as the reverse complement.
TTACTTGATGAACCGTTTGCCGCCATTGATGCAAAAGTCAGAAAAGAACTTAGGACATGGCTTCGGGAGATGATTACAAAACTTGGAATAACTTCCATCTTTGTTACCCACGACCAGGACGAGGCAATTGAAGTAAGCGATGAAATTATTGTCACCAACAAAGGTGGAGTGGAGCAGGTTGGATCTCCAATTGAAATTTATCAAAACCCAAAGACACCTTTCACAGCACAATTTTTTGGTCAGGTCTCTTATTTGAACGACTACAGGAAATTCAAAAGTTTTGAAAATGTGGATGGATTTGAAAAAGCATTTGTCCGTCCAGAATTTGTGAGGATAACAAAAAGCGATCACATAGAAAAATTTCCAGTATCCGTTAGCGATGGAATTGTAAAGTCGGTTCTTTTTCGAGGGACACATACAGAATTGGTGGTCGATGTAAATGGAGAAGAAATTGCGGCGACCCGTCGTCTTGAAGTTCGTCCAGTGAAAATTGGAGAAAAGGTCCATGTTCTTTTGTACAAAATTTTCTTGATAAAAGAAGGAAATCTAATTCAGCTGGAAAATGATTTGATGAAAGAGGATGTAACGATTGTCTAACTTTCTGTCAAGATGAATTTGAAATCCAAAAAAATTGATAAGATTTGTAGGTTAATATGCAGATAGAAAAAATAAATTCAGATGTTTTGATTATTGGTGGAGGGACTGCCGGTTGTTATGCGGCAATCAAACTGGCGGAAAAAAATCCTTCACTAAAAATAACTATAGCGGAAAAAGCAAACATAAAAAGAAGTGGTTGTCTTGCTGCCGGGGTGAATGCCTTGAACGCTTACATTTCGGAAGGCCATGTTCCCCAGGACTATGTTGATTATGCAAGCAATGATGCCAATGGAATTGTCCGTAGCGATTTACTTTTGTCCATGAGTGAACATTTGAACGATGTTACCCACGACTTGGAAAAAAGGGGACTTGTGATTTTAAAAGACGAGAATGGAAAATATGTGACCCGTGGTTGGAGAAATTTAAAAATCAACGGCGAAAACATAAAGCTTATTCTTGCCGACGGTGTAAAGCAGCATAAAAATATCCAAGTCCTGAACCACGTGAACATAACCGATTTGAAAACCATAACAGAATCAAAAATTGTGGTTGAACAAAAAGATGTGGTGGTCGAACAAAAGGATGTGGTGATTGAACAAAAAGATGTGGTGGTTGAGCCTGTCGAAACCACAAATATCGCCCCTCGTAAAGTTGTCGGAGCCTATGGATTTAGCGTCAATGAAAAAATCGCCTACGACTTTTCTGCCAAGGTTGTTCTGGTTGCCACAGGTGGAGCGGCTGGACTTTATAAACCCAACAATCCAGGATTCAGCAGACACAAAATGTGGTATCCTCCATTCAATACAGGAGCTGGTTTTGCAATGGGAATTTTATCTGGAGCTGAAATGACAACTTTTGAGATGCGTTTTATTGCCCTCCGTTGTAAAGACACAATTGCTCCAACTGGAACAATCGCTCAGGGGGTTCACGCAAAACAACTCAATTCTCTTGGTGAGGTTTATGAGACTGCTTACGGATTAAGGACCAGCGAAAGATGTTGGGGAACGGTTGAAGAAAATAGAAAAGGTCATGGTCCATGCTATCTTGGAACAGAGGGGATTTCCGAAGCTCAGGAACAGGATTTGTACAAGGCGTATTTGAACATGGCTCCAAGTCAGACTCTCAAATGGATTGAAGATGGAAAAGGACCTTCGTCATACAATGTGGAAGTCGAGGGAACAGAACCTTACATTGTCGGTGGACATACTGCCAGTGGATATTGGATTACAAATGACCGTCGCACAACAATCGAAGGACTTTTTGCGGCAGGGGATGTGGCAGGTGGAGCTCCACAAAAATATGTGACCGGAGCATTGGCTGAAGCAGAAATTGCGGCGGATGGAATCTTACATTTTTTGAACGAAGAAAAGTATGAATCTAAAAATGTATGGGCTGAACAAAATAGTGCAACGGTTGAACAAAATGGTGCAGCGGTTGAACAAAGTAGTTGGACGGTTGAACAAAATAGTGCAGCGGCTGAACAAAATAGTGTGGCGGTTGAACAGAATAGTGTGGCGGTTGGACAAAATGGTGCAGTGGTTGAACAAAATAGCGGGGTGGTTAGGCAAAAGAATGTGGTGGTTGAGCCTGTCGAAACCACTTCCCAATCTATAATCAGCCAGTATGAAAAATATCTTTCCAACAAAGACGGTGAACTTTCAATCGAACAATTGGAAGAGGCCATGCAGAAAGTTATGGATGAATATGCCGGTGGAATCAGAACGGATTATCGTTACAATGAAAGTCGATTGAATCTTGCAAAACAGAAGATTGCAGACTTGAAAAAAATAGTTCCAACTCTTGCGGCGGATGACATGGACGACTTGCTTCGTATCTATGAAATCCGTGAAAGACTTGTGGTGTGTCAGGTTCTGATTGAACATCTGTTGGCAAGAAAAGAAACTCGCTGGCATAGCTTCGGTGAAAATGCAGACTATCCTGAAACAGATGACGAATATAAAAAATATGTAAACTCTGTGATGGATGAAAATGGTGAAATAAAAATCATTTTCAGGGATTTGGTTTAAGGCGGGTTTTAGGGTGCAACCCTAGGAGAGGGGGTAGCGGAAAAGTGTGGCAATGGAG
>JAZUEV010000047.1:0-4354 GCA_045640345.1 Treponema sp. | reverse complement strand
ATCGTGGAATGTCTAACTGAACTCCATAAAACTTTCTATAACTATCGACAAACTTATTTTTCCAATTTCCAGCACTCTCATGTGTCTTTGGATTTTGATAAACCGTCTCTTCTATTGCAGAAACAAAATCTTCAAGACTTCTAAACATGGGAATAATGCCGGGTCGATTACTATACCATACCCCAGGTCGGATTTTATGAACGACACCTTGTTTTATTTGTAGATTTATTGGCCATCCATCCATGAAGCCATTCCTGAATTATATTCCCTACTACATCTTTTTGTTTCACAACAATGTCTACATCACCCAAGAAAAATCTTATCTGACCTTCGATTTCAAGCAACTTGTCTTCATCCAACAATTTTTCATAAATTTCAAGTGCAGTCAATCGCATCATTCCCCCTTCTTCAAAATGTTTATCAGTCGCAAAGAAACCTGTTTTATTACAGGAACAACAACTGTATTTCCCAGTAAATCATATCCATCACGGATTGCAACATCAAATTTAAAATCTTCCGGATAGCCAAATAATCTTAGACCTTCTCTTAACGAAAGACGACGCAATCCATTATTGTCACCTACAAAAAGATGCTCCATATCCATGGCTACAAGAGTAGGCGCTATATCGTTCGGGTCAAGGACTTTTGCAATTTCATAAGACATTTTTCCAGCCACTATATTGTAACCGATCGGCAATGACTCATCTTGAATTCGCTTATTCCCGACTTTCTTTTTTGGATGTTCTTTTTTGAGATATTTTTTTTGAACCAAATCATCCAACATTTCTTCCAGATTGTCAGAATCATAAAAAGTCCTAATCATCTCCAAAGTCAAAGGCATTCCATCCATCCAGTCAATGCCATAATCAAGTGCCCACTTCTTTTTTCTTCTTTCCTTTAGAAGTGTATTCAAGAAATTTTTTTCTTGCTGAGTGGTTTTTCCTTTGTAATCAATATCCCAACTATGAATATTATTCTCTCCACCCCGTTTATCCTTTATTGACATACCATAAAGTTGTTCAACAGTGTAATTGGAAAGAACCAGTTTTACAAAATCACTTTCAACAACCGGCAAACCATGTTCCATGATTCTTTCAAGCTTTACCGACTGTGCTGAAAAATTATCCAAATCAGGAGTCTCTATAAAAGTTCCTGTAATGTAAATCCGTTTTCTATCTTGGGGAACTCCAAAATCTTTTGCATTAAGAACTTTCCAATTTACCTTGTACCCCAACATCTAAAGATGTTTTAAAATAGTCGAAAGAGTTCTTCCAATTTTATCTTTTGAATCTACCTTATCGTGATTTACAAGTCCTTCTACATTTTCAAGAATAAAACCTTGAGGCTTTTTGTCCTTCAATATTCTCTCAACTTCAAAAAACAATGTACCCCTTGTATCATCAAAGCCCAATCTCTTTCCTGCAGCAGAAAATGCCTGACATGGAAAACCTCCAAGCAAAACATCAAATTCAGGGATTTCATGGGACTCTACTTTTGTAATATCTCCATGCACGGTCTCATTTGGGTGATTCTGATTCAAAACATCAATGGCATGTGATTTTATCTCAGATGTAAAAACACATTCAGCAGTTATTCCTCTTTCCGAACAAGCCTGCTCAAAACCTTTTCGTATTCCACCGATTCCAGCGAATAAATCTATAAACCTAAGAATAGTATTTCCCATACTAAAATCACCCTTGTTTTTTGCACTACCAGAACATTATTTAAACAAAAATCTACCAAGACCGACAATTGGCAGCATAAAATCAGTTGAATTATTTTTCAACTTGCTGCAACATGAATCTGGTTTTGTTGCTGTTTGGGTCCAGTGTCAAAGAATATTTGAAAGACCTGGAGGCTGAACTTTTGTCTCCAAGATACAGACTTTGTTTTCCCATGCGATAAAGGATATCCGCTTTTGTTTTAGGATCCGCTGCACGGGAATTTGCTTTGCTCAAATAATCCAAGGACTGGGCGTGAAGCTTGTCACTGGCATAGACATTTGCTACATTTACGCAAGAGTTTATCACTGCTTGATTCTGTCCAGACGCTCTTGCCACGGGACTACGGTTTGAATAGATTTTCACGATATAGTCATAGATTTTTTTTGCATCATCGATTTTTTCATCCTTAATCGCAAACCAGGCAGCCATTTCACATTCCCAAAGTTCCAGTTCTTCCAGATGTTCGATTGGAACAAATTTTTTGACTTTCTTCTTTTTTGCCAAAAGTTCTGGATCTGTATGGGCGGCGTGCTCATATCTTTCAAAAAGCTCCTGGGCTTCATCATCTTGACCTGCATCCAAAAGTGTTATCATAGAAAAACGCATAATCTCGGATGGATAAAGACTGGAAGCTATTTCATTTTTTTCAAGCAAGGGCCAAATCAAAGACGCTTTTTTTGCTTTCTCCATTCCCAAATCGGATTCCATAATCAATTGTTGCTTCAGGACCTGGAGTTCAGGATTGGGGTCTTTTTCATTGGCTTGTTCAATTAAGGACAAAACTTCGGATATTTTTATGTTAGGAATTTTTCCATCTTCTTCCATTTCACGAGTGGCCAAACCTGATGCACGAATATGGGCTGTCATCATGTCATCTTCAGGACGGTTCTGTCTCCTAATAGCAAATTCACCATAGGAAGCAAGTCCTGGGGTGTAGCTGGGGAACAAATCAACAACATCCTTTAATCTTTGGTATTCCTGAACCTGATTTTCTTGACCACGAGCATAGATGGCACTGTTAACATAAGCCTGTGGCAAAAATTTCTGTCCGACAATTTTTGAAACACTTGGATCCATCACCAAAAGTTCGGAGCGAATTTTTTCTGCCTCATCGTCCATGGACAAAATATAATAATCATCAGCCAACAACGCTTTGAATTGCATGACTGTGGCTGGATTGAAATTTTCTTTCTCGTGTCCATCCATGGCTTCAAGACTTTTTGTGTAAAGACCGTTGTCAAAAAGCACAAGTCCCCAGAACAAAGCGTCATCCATGTTTTCAGTTCTGTTTGGATACAACTCCGCTCCTTCAGCATATTTTCCGTCTCTCATGCACAAAGCAGCGGCGTTCCAATTCCAACGATATTTTTTTGTTCCTAAATATGCGTCCCTATATATAGAAGAAAATCGTGAGTCGTAAAAGACTTCATTTTTTCTGGATTCATCTTTTTTCCATTCCTTGTCCTCTTTTGTGACGCGACCACCGAACAATTCATTGGCAGATTTTTCTGAATCGATTGTATTTTTCAAAAAAGCTTCGGCATAGACGGAACCAAATTTCGTTCCCGAAAGTTTTTTGCTGATTTTCAAGGATTGCTTGATTTTATTCTGTCTCAAAAGCAAATCACCATAGATAGCCGTAAGGCCAAGGTTTTCCGAATCTTTTTTGATTGCGTTTTTGATTGTTTTTTCTGCTTTTGAATAATCTCCGATGCGAAGATAACGTTTGTAAACTCCCAGTCTTTCATAGGAAGTCGATGACTGTTTTTCAGCCTGCTTCAACGCATTGTATGCTCCACTAGAATTTCCGGCCAAAATACAACTATCGGCTGCATCCAAAATAGATGTAACCGACCCACCTTCATAGTGATTAGAGCAACAAATTAGACATGACAAAACCACCGGCACCAAAATCAGTGTCAGTGGCTTCACACAATGGGAAAATATTGTGTTTTTTTTATTGTTTTTCAACTTCAAAATCTTTCCGTACGTTGTCCAACACAGCGTTTATAAATTTAAACGAATCGTCGGCACCATATTCTTTTGCAATTCCGATTGCCTCGTCAATAACGATGGACGGAGAAATATCTTGAGTCTGGAACATTATTGAATAAACCCCCATCCTCAAGATTGCAACGGAAACCTTGTTGACTCTATCAAAAGACCATTTCTTTGAAAGATGCGCCTTTATCTGGTTGTCAACCTCTTCGATATGATTGATGGTTCCCGCAATCAACATTCTGGCAAAATCGTAAGTTTCAATCGATCTGTCATCCATCGACACGGGTTCATCAGACTTCTGATTTTTTTCAACCCAATCCAAAGTTAAAAGGCTGTCCAAATCTGCACCCCCCATTTCGTAAGAGTACAGAGCCTGGACTGCCAATATTCGTGCTTTTCTGCGTGACACTTTCTAATCCTACCACTTCAAGAGAGCTTCCAAAGCTGCTCCAGTCTTCTTGCGTTCAACATTTGCAGGAGTATCCAAAGACTTTGCAATATCCTGGGCTGCCTGTGTGAAATACTGTTGCTGCTTCTGGCTTGTCAAAACATTCTTGATGTATTCATAAACAGTTACATTTGATTCTGGCATAAAAACATCACTGATTGACAACATCTTTGCAGCGTAC
>JAZUEV010000046.1:0-3086 GCA_045640345.1 Treponema sp. | reverse complement strand
CCTAAAAAACTGTAGCAATATTACTGATTAAAAGCTCTTTTATTGCACCGCGTTTTTTTGCATTTGAATTTATCATTCTTGACGCAGAAACTCTTTCAATCTCAAACTGAGAATACAACTCATCAAAGAAATTATCATCCTCATTTGTATTTTTGGGGTCTGAATTGCTTAAAACAACTTTTGCACCTTTTTTTGAAATTTCTGAAACAAAATTGCCAAGTTCAATCTGATTCTTATCTGAAAATCCGTTTTTATCATAAGAAGTAAAAGCTGAAGTTTTCGTTAAAGGTCTATAAGGGGGGTCGAGATAAACAAATGTTTTTTCATCAATAAATTTTTTACAATTTGAATAATCGCCAACACACATTTGAACAGTTTGGAGAAGTTTGGAACATTCTCTTAGATTATCTTCATCACATAGCAGCGGATTTTTTGCATTATTAAATGGAACATTAAAAAGCCCTTTTGCATTTACTCTATACAAACCATTAAAACAAGTTTTGTTTAAAAAAATAAACAAAGCCGCTTTTTCTAATTTATCGGAATCATTTTCTAATTTTAATGAATTAAATCGTTCTCGTTTTGAAATGAAAAAAATCTTATTTGTACTAATATCCTGAGCTTTATAAATGTTCTGCAATATCAAAAGTTCTTTGATTAAATTTTCACAATTAGTTTTTATTTGTAAGTAAGTATTTATTAAATCTTTATTTATATCATTTATCAAAACATCTTTTGGCTGGAATTTTGACAGAACATCAAGCAATACCGCACCACCACCAACAAAGGGCTCGCAGTATTTTTCCATTGTTTGAGGATATCGTTTTCTAATTTCATCTAAAAGCTGGGTTTTTCCACCGACCCATTTTATAAACGGTTTTGCCATGGTAAACATTATAGTAAATTTTTTTCAGGTTTTCTACACCCCTCTTTTTTCATAAAATCCCCCCGCAAAAAAATCTACGGAGGGAAATATGGGCATCTCTAAAAATTACTTTTCAGAGACTTCCTTTTTTAAGTCACAGTATTACACGCGCTGTGGTTCTGCTGAGCTTGGTTCAACCTTGCCCATAACCGCAACGATTGTATTATCTGCCACAAGCTTTTCTGCTGGAATCACGTTGCCACAAATCTTTTCACCGTTGACAGTGAGTTCCACAATTCCCTTGCAGACATGGTTTGGATTCTTGACTTCAATGTGCAAAATCTTTCCACGGAAGCGTCTCTGAACCTTGAATCCGTCCCAAGAATCTGGAACACATGGATCAATCATCATACCTTCATACTGTGGACGAATACCAAGGATGTACTGAGTCAAGCTGTAATAAGACCAAGTAGCGGCACCAGACAACCAAGCAACTCTTGTGTTACCGGCGCGTGGAGAGAAGTTGGAGTAAGTGGTCTGACCCTGGACATAAGGTTCGCTCTGTCTGATTTCAGCCTTGTCGTTATAAGCAGCAGGAAGAGCAGCCTTACAGTATTCATAGGCACGATTACCGTTACCCATCATAGTCTCGGCAATGATTCCCCATCCCTGTGTATGGTTGAAGATACCACCGTTTTCCTTGATACCCTGGTTGAAAACAACAGCACGCATAACATCGATGCTTGTGTTTGTAAATGGAGGAGCACAGAGCATAAGTCCATAAGGGGTTGCCAACTTTTCCTTAACAGTCTGCATACACTCGCGAGCCTGTTCTGGAGTAGCAGCATTTGAAAGGATTGACCAAACCTGGGTGTTGAAGTAGACCTGACCTTCCTCGTAAGTCTTTGTTCCGTAAACAGTACCGTCCTCGCCAATAGCCCAGATCCACCATTTACCGTCCCAGCACTTCTTCTGGATAGCTTCATCCAAAGTCTTTCTCTGAGCCAAAGCCCAATCAGCTTCATCATTCTTGCCAAGCCTCTTGGAAATGTCAGCATAAGTTGTAAGACCAAGACGCAACTGGAAAGCAACAAACAAAGACTCACCGTGGTAGCCCAACTTCAGACAGTCATTCCAGTCAGCCAAAAGACCACAAGGAATACCGTCCACGCCCATGTGGTTCAGGTTGAACAAAAGAGCCTGCTTCAAGTGCTCATAGACAGTAGCCTCACCGTGGTCAGCGTAAGGAACAACCTTATTGTAAAGATCAAAGTTTCCACACTCAGCAATGTAAGCAGGAACAGCGTTGAAGAACCAAAGACAGTCGTCTGAACGATAGTCCTCTTCCTTTGGAGGCTGCTCGTGACCTGGATTGTGGTCAGTACGGATAACAGGGATAGCACCACCGCAAGCAACCTGTCCACTCAACATGCGGTACATCCTTTCCTCAGCAACATCAGGAATAGCGGCTGCAACACCAAGGATATCCTGAACAGAATCACGGTATCCAAGACCATCGCGCTCACCATTGTAAACCAAAGAAGCGGCACGGGACCAGGCAAAAGTAATAAGACAGTTGTAAAGACCCCACATATTCACAGTGTGGTTGATATCGGCATCAGGAGTTTCGGCAATGAAGCTGTCCAACTTAGCATGCCAGTTCTTAATCAGCTTGTCCAATTCCTCATCAGCACGCTTAACATTTCCATACTCAGCCAAAATCTTTCGGCCACGAACTTCCATGTCGCCAATACCAACAAGAATCATGATTTCCTTTGATTCACCAGGAGCCAGTTCAATATCAGCAGAAAGAGAACCACAAGCACTGTCACCGTAAGCCAAAGAATTCCCGCTCTTACCGTTGATAACAGCCTGAGGTTTTTCATAGCTACCGTAAGTACCAATAAATGAAGCACGGTCTGTATCATAACCAGCAACAGGAGCACCAGCCAAAGCCATCCATTCGTTCATCTGGATATCGTTTGTGGCAAAATCCTTTCTCTGGCGAAGCAAATTGTCCTCGCTGGAAAGACCGATGATACCATCCTTGTAAGTACCACGGGCAATGAAAATGGAATACTGAAGATTAACCTGGTCCTGCTCAGTAATCCACTGGTTAGAAAATTCACAATAACTGAAAGCGCTAAGACTTCTCTTTTTGTCAGACTTGTTGGTCACCTTCAAACGCCAGTACTCAAAAATCTGTCCAAGAGGAACATAA
>JAZUEV010000045.1:0-3299 GCA_045640345.1 Treponema sp. | reverse complement strand
AACAGAAAATATTGACTAACCATGGACGAAAAAAAAGCAAAATATTTTTGTGAAAACTGCGGAGCCGAGGTTCGCTCAAAAGCCAGGTTCTGCCCTCACTGTGGGAAATTTTTTTCTGCCGTTCGATGTCCAAACTGCAATCACACGGGATCCGTAAGCGAGTTCAAAAGTGGATGTCCAGTGTGCCATTATACGGACGGCTCCTTCAACAATGATGGAGCTTCCAAAAATGAAACATCGGATGGACTTAAACATAAATTAAGCCGAAAATCCAAAGAAAAAATCAAAAAAGCCTTTGGCGACTACAACAAAAAAAACGGAGTCGCATCAGGGGACACGCCTATCTGGGTATTGGTTTTTAGTTTGGTAGTTCTGGTGGTAATCATCGTTTCCATATTCATGTTCATGAAACCGTAACACACTTGACAGACTAGGACTCGATGCATCACATTATCAAAGTCTATCGACCGCGAAAGTCATTCTAGATTCTCCAACATCAAGGGGAAAGAATGGCTTTTTTTATTTTTAATTGGAATACTCGAAAATTGCAATTTTTGCAAACAGCTTTGAAAAATGCGGCAGGAGCAATTCAGATTGGAATATCCTCCTTTTGATAATATAAACCCAATTTTATGAAGGTGCTTTAAAACAAAAAAGACCACCATATAAGTGGTCTAAAAGTGCCCGGAACAAGACTTGAACTTGCACGCCCATGAGAGCTCTAGTACCTGAAACTAGCGTGTCTACCAATTCCACCATCCGGGCAGATTGGATATTCAATGATTTAACTATATAAAAAAAAGACTTTTTTGTCAAGAGCGTCTAAAAAAATCTAACACAGGTTTCCAAAACTCAACCAGGAATACGAACTGCACAAATATTGACATCTCCAAAAAGTACTTTTCAGGGGAATCTTTGAAAATCGCAGCTAAAAGGTATGCTCGATATTAAAAAACTTCCCATTCTCCAGATAAAAAGAAAGACCTACAGCGGAAAACTGCAATTCACATTCATCATTCTGCCTGGTATATTTGTCATCCCCAAAGACATTCAAGCCGCACCAAGCCAAATGACAACGAACCTGATGCTTAAAACCTTTTGCGATGGAACATCGAACATCAACTCCCCCATCTTTTTTTTCAAATCTTTCAATGGTGGTCGAATACACAACGGGAGATGCTTTTTTTTGCACAATTTTGCTGCAATCATCTGTCACAGGCCGAACAAGAGCATTTTTTGGGCCATAATATCTGAACCTAGATTGAATGGTTGCTGGAACATTAACTGGATTTCCCATGAAGGGAGGTTCGGGAAAACTGTCGTCATCCAAGAAAAAATCGCTATGACAAAAAGCTTTGTATTTTTTTATGAATTTTCCCAACGACTGTTGATTCTGGATATGGTCATAAAATTCCTGGGTGGATGCGATCAATAAAAGTCCGTCAGTCTCTGTATCAATCCTGTGTACCAAGCCATGTTCAACTGTTTTTTTTCCAACAACTTTTTTAAGTTCAGGAAACAAAGACTCCGCCTGTGTATAAGCGCTTGCATCACCCTCACACAAGGGGGCACTTGGAAGATGCTTTGGCTTATCCAAAATCAAAAAAGGTTCTGCCGGACTTGGTTCATGCATGACAATGATCTTGTTTTCCATCTATTTGTCCCTTGGCAAAATAGTTTTTTTGTACATTTTTTTCAGAGCCTTCATTATAAGTAAAAATCGTTCCGGGGTTTTGGCTTTGAACTCCATTTTTTCTACTAGATTCGGTATATTGATTTTTAAAAGCCTTGCGTGAAGCATCAATGTGGCTTTTGGAAAAAGTTTATCCTCCTTGAAATAGATTGAATCTCCAAGTATGGGACAGTTTATATATTTCATGTGGACACGAATCTGATGGGTTCGTCCAGTTGCTATTCTGACCCGCATCAAAGAGTATTCTCCATAGCAGGCGACACAGTTATAGGAAGTCTGAGCAAATTTTCCATCCTCCGTGTCCGTAACAGCCTTAAATCTTTTTCGATTTTTTGGGTCACGGACAATCTGTGTACGAATTGTTCCATGTTGATGCTGAGGACGGCCATAGCAAATGCAAATATACTCCTTTGTCAATGAGGAATGTTTTCTGAATTGAGCCTGGAGAAATTCTTCTGAATCACGATTTTTTGCAGTGATGATTATGCCTGATGTGTCTTTATCCAGGCGATGGACAATTCCCGGTCGTCTTTTTTCTAAAATATCCTGGGCATCACCTTCTTTTATCTGGGCAATCTTTTCCCGTCCCCAATGATACAAAAGAGCGTTGACCAAAGTTCCATCCCAATTTCCGCAGGCTGGATGAGTAACCATTCCCTGAACTTTATTGACGACACAAACATCGTCGTTTTCAAAAACTATGTCCAAGGGAATATTCTGAGGTTCAATATCTTCGGGTATGTTGTCTTCCCACTGTATATCAATCTGGTCATTTGGCTTGACCTTGTATGAGATTTTCTGTTTTTTACCGTTGACAAGGATTTCCACTACGCCACTTTTTAATTTACTACGGTTCATACCGTTTTCCAATGAAGCGATGTACAGATCCAATCGTTGGCTTTTGTCATAATCCGAAGGAACTTTTGAACTAAAAAACGGCATCAATTTTCCTCCAAATCTTTTTGCTCAAGGACTGCCTCTGCTGATTTTTCCACAACCGATTCTGAATTGGATCCATATTTTAAAAAATTTTCTATCTCTTCCTCGGTGGCTTCAACAACTGTAATGACCGAAGATTTTTCCAAATACTCAAGTCGCTTGGATTCATTGTTGTATTTGACGATGGATATTATCAAATCGACTATGCCTATGACCGCGCTTATAGAAAAAGAAATGGCCAGAATCGTTTTTATGTTGTCCTCAGAATAAGATGGAGAACTTTTATCAAAGGGATTAGGAAAAGTGCTTGATGCTCCCGAAAAATATTGGTAGGCACCAAAACCAAGAGTTGTTCCCATGGTAGTGAAAGGCAAAGAACCAAGGGTCACAATTTCTGCACGACGAACAAACAATGCCCATTGAGGAAAGTTCAAGGACGATTTTTTTTCTTCAGTGTTACTTTGGGAAAAAACCGATTGAGAAAAAATAAACAGCAATGAAAAAATCAATAAAAATTTTTTTAATCTATTCAAATCAATAAACCCTCTGTCCAAATATGGCAGTTCCTACACGAACCATTGTGCTTCCTTCTTCGATAGCGATTCTGTAATCCCCGCTCATGCCCATGCTCAATTCTTTTATCGGAAGAAGTCGGATCGTAGCCATG
>JAZUEV010000044.1:0-2632 GCA_045640345.1 Treponema sp. | reverse complement strand
AAAAACAAATACAAATTCAATTTGGAAATAATCCTTTGGAAAATCCATCTTATGGAAAAATAATTAATAAAAAACATTTTGATAGAATCCTAAGTCTTATTCCAAGTGATTTAAATGCAAAATCAAATGTAGATACTTTGCAAATTGAACCAACGATTATTGCAAATGCAAATTTTTCAGATCCAGTCATGGGGCAAGAGATTTTTGGACCAGTTCTTCCCGTTGTGACTTTTGATTCATTGGAAGAAGTCGTTAAAAAAGTAGATTCTGGGTTAAAGCCTTTGGCTCTTTATATTTTTAGCTCAAACAAAAAAAATATAAATTTTGTAACCAAGCGAATTCGATTTGGTGGTGGCTGTATCAATGACACAATTATTCATCTTGCGACTAGTGAAATGGGATTTGGTGGTGTAGGTGAAAGTGGTATGGGAGCGTATCACGGAAAAATTGGTTTTGAAACATTTAGCCACAAGCAGTCAATTGTTGACAAAAAAACTTGGATGGATTTACCAATGCGTTATCAGCCGTATACAAAAGGAAATGAAAAATTGATAAAAATGTTTTTAAAATAATTTGTAACGAATTTCAATCAGAATAGTTTTTTTAGTGAGATAGGTGCTGAATAGCGAGAGGAAATTTGAAAGGAGAATTTCCTAAATTGTTTCCTATAAAAACTTTCTGGAGGAATTTATGAAAAAAATTTTTATTGCTACATTGATTGCGTCTTGTTTTACGTTTTTTGGATGCAAGGAGGAAGGATTGAATAATTTGGTTGGAACTTGGAACGTTTGTTCGTTTGAAAAAGAAGGACAGTCGATGGATATCTTCGATTCTCATATCACTTTTGAAGATAAGGGAAACAATGTTTTTGAAATGAACGGAAATTCTGGTGTTAATTCTTTTTTTGGAGATGTTAGCATTAGTGAAAAAGGATTCCAGGTAAGCGATAAAATGGGTAGCACAAAAATGATGGGTGCTCCAGATGAAATGGTCTTTGAGGATAATTTTATTGCTTGTTTGATCGGTGCAGACAGTGCTGATATAATAGAAGAAAATGGCGAACAGATTTTAAAGATAAAAAATACAAAAGAAAATCTTGTGTTGAGTTTAAAGAAATAACGGACATCCATAAAATCTTCTTTAGTTTTTTGATTCGTACCGATGAGGTTCATTCATTTATAACTAAATTTAAAATTGCACCCAAAAGTTGAAAAATAACGTTCAATTTCTGGGTGCTTTTTTTATTTTGAAATAATTTCTTCCAATGCTTTTGAAAGTTGATCAGGGCAAGATGTTCCTCGACCTTTACAGTCTGTGCCTTTTAATCTCTCGATTACATCAGTGATTTTCATTCCTGCAACAAGACGAGAAATTCCAGCTGTGTTTCCAGCGCATCCTCCAATAAATTTTACAGACTTAACCAAGTCACCTTCAGTTTCAACTTCGATTTGCTGGCTGCATGTGCCATGTGTTTTGTAAACCATATTCACCTCACAATTTTTTTTGAATCTTTAAGGTTTGTAATTTTCAAAGATTCCAATCTAAATTATACAAGAGATTTCCAAAAATTGCAATTTATAGATATCGGCATCTCTAAAAATTAAAGTTTTTAGAAGGATTAAAATTTGATGTTGCAAGATTTAAAATTGATTTTAAAAATACACTTTTCTTTTTTTGATAATTTTGTATAATAAAAAAAATAAGGAGGAATCTCTAAAATTGCTTAGGGATTTTAAAATTATTGAAAAGCAGTGACGGAGAAATAAATGAATTTTATACACACAGCCGATTGGCATATCGGAAATAAAATGCACAAAGTGGATCGAAAAAAAGAATACCAAGATTTTTTTTATTGGTTGAAAAATGAAATTGAAAATCAAAAAACACAAGCATTGATTGTTTCTGGCGATATTTTTGATACAGGAAATCCTTCAATTGAATCTCGTAAATTGTATATAAATTTTTTGGCATCGCTTTTGAAAACCGATTGTAAAAATGTAATTATCGTCGGTGGAAATCATGATTCAGGTGCTTTGTTGGATTCGGAAAAAGAAATACTGAATGAACTGAATATTCATGTTGTTGGAAGTATTTCAAATTTAAAACCTAAGGATATGGTTTTTGAATTGTTTGATGATAAAAATAACGTAATTGGAATTTGTTGCGCCGTTCCTTATGCAAAGGAGCCTGAATTAAGAGAGTATGTTTTAAAAGATTTTAAAGATGGAGAATTTTCAGATGTGGCAAATGAAGAACTTTATAATCAGGTATTGATAGTGGCAAAAAAAATTCGTAATGAAAAAGATATTCCAATTATTGCCACAGGTCATCTTTATGCTGCAAATCTTGAAGGACGATTTAAGGATTGTGACAATGAAAAAGACAATACTGGAGATGGAAGAAGAACATTGGACATTGTTGGAAATCTTGGTTCCGTACATTCAAGAATTTTTTCCGATGATTTTGATTATGTTGCCTTGGGGCATATTCATTACGCAACCATGGTTGATAAAAATCCAAAAATACGTTATTCAGGTTCTCCTTTTATTTTAGGTTTTGATGAACATAATATACAACATGGAATACTTTCAGTTGAAATCGAAAAAGGAAAAAATCCTGATGTAAAAAAAAT
>JAZUEV010000043.1:0-3715 GCA_045640345.1 Treponema sp. | reverse complement strand
GTCAATGCTGCCAATAATTTTTCCTTCATGAATAATCACAAAATCAAGATTGTCTGTAAGACCTTTTTCCCGGTTTTCAATAACACTTTTCATGTACTGGGCAGTTTCTTCAAAAGTTTTATTTGGAAGCCAGTACATCATGGTGATAGAAGTGTCGCCGGCATATTCGTGTGCCTGAATTTCATCACCAGGAAGAAAAGTTCGTATTGTCAGGCGTTTGGTTTTAAGTTCTACAGTTTTCATAGATTTATTTTACAACGAATTTCTGGAGATGGGTATAAAGCGGAGGTTTAAACTCGAGTTTTTAGTAAATTGAACATTGACAGGTGAACAATTGTTCACTAATATATTTTTCAACTGTTTACAAAAGATTCAATGGTTTCCAATTTGCGAAAACTTTTGATGCGGGAACAGTTTGCAAACAAAGAAATTGCTGCACTTTACAATGATTTTTTTGTTGATGGTGCCGTAAACAATTTTTCTAAGGTTTTCGATCAGTTTATAAAGGACGGATTTTTTAAACCGGCGGATTCCCAAATGGTAGCCCTTCACTTTTATGCTCCAATTCAGTTTATGTTCCAGAAATACGACTGCCAGCCTGAATCAGAAGTTCAGATTAAGGAAACCTTGTTTGCCCATATAGAAACTTTTGGAAAAAACTTCGCAAATGAAAAATAGATTTTTGGGAGGACTTATAATTATGGCAGCAACATTTTTATCATCCTGTGCCACCTTTGGCAGCGTTTCTAAAGAAGCAAACCTCCGCTTTGAAAACTATCAAGAAAAATCAAAATCTGTTCAAACAAGCTATGGCAAAATCACCTATATTGATGAAGGACAGGGACCTGCCATTTTGAGCATCCACGGAATTTGTGGCGGTTACGACCAGGGCTTTGACACTTTGGAAAATGAAACTGAAAATTTCAGAGTGATTGCCCCATCCCGATTCGGATATCCGGGGACAGACCTCCCCAAAAATAGAACAATCACAATAGACGACCAGTGCGAAGCCTATTGCCAGCTCTTAGATGCCTTAGTCATAGATAAAGTTTACTTGCTTGCCACTTCCGCCGGCGGAACCAGTGCAATCAAAATGGCATTGAACCATCCTGAGCGGGTAAAAGGCCTTATACTCTACAGTTCCGGCTATCCTGCTTTAGAACCTCCAAAAAAGCCTGTAAAATTTGCTGGCCCACCTGCTCCATTCTGCAACGACTTTGCAATGTGGATGATAAGCCCGCTTTTCAAATCAATTATGGGAATGTCAAAATCAGTTTTAAAAACGATCATCCCAATGAAAGACCGAAAAGCCGGCATCCTTTTTGATGGAAAACTTACAAACACAGATGCAGTGAATAATCCCGGTAATTACGACATGTCCAAAATCACAGTTCCAGTTTTGATTTTCCACACAAAAGACGACAAGCTTGCCAACAATTTGGAAACCGTAATCCAGTGGAGCAAAAAAATTCCAGACTGTCAGTTACACATTTTTGAAAAAGGCGGCCACCTGATAGAAAACGACGGAGTGTTTATTTCGGAAAAATTAAGGGAGTTTGTAAAATAAGAAAATATGACAGATTTTTCAATTACAGAATTTACAATTGATTATGTTCCTCAAGCAATGGAACTTTTAAAACTAGGATATCAACGGGAACAGAAATACATCTCATTTTTGCCTGACTTTTCGACGCTGTCAGATAAAACTGAAGAATTGCAGTGGTTCGCAGGAGAAAAACTTGGTTTTTGCGCGATAAAAAATGGAGAGCTGCTGTCGAAGGTTTTGGGAACCGTTTTGCTGATTCAATGCTGGAAGTAGAATCATATTCGCCAAAGACTATACGTTCCAGAATCGATACCTGCAGTTTTACAATTCGCCAGACTTGTCAGGGGGATTTTCCAACCCTCCGTAAGCTTCGCAGGGAACAACCATTTTAAATATTTCTGGAATGTATTTAAGCGAAGAATATCGTGGAAAAGGTTCTGCCACACTTTTGGTTGATGCTGCCGTAGAAGAAGCAAAAAATCTTAGTAAAGCGGTTCTTGGTGTTGATTATGAAACTATGAATCCACCAGCCCGGGGATTTTGGGAAAAGTTTTTTACTCCATATACATTAAGTTTAATTCGTCATGTAGATATTGAACCCAAATAACCATAAAGTTTTTGTGTTCAACATTTTTCATTCACACCAGATATTTCTCCACCATTGTTTGCACGAACTTTGGATTTAGTGGAAGCTCTGGTTTTTCCATTGTAAAAATAAAGTTTTCCCCAAGGTTGTAGCCGCTTTCCTGAATACTTTGGATTTTACTGATGGCTTTTGAGATGTAGTCGGGGTCATCCATAATTCCAAAATGTTCCCAAAAAACTTCCTGGCGGGTACGCAGATTGAGGCAGCAAAAATCCGGATAAATAGTTTTGCCGTTTTTGAGTTCCAGAGGCATTTCGTATTTGTATGAAATTTTCAGACGGGATAGAGTATCTGCAATTATTACTTCTGATTTTGAGCGGACTTTTTCTCCATTTGCGGTAAGAAACTCCGGGGAATTGAAAGAATCATTTCCTGTGGTTTTTTGTGAGTGCCACAAGGTTTCATAATCTTTATCTGGAAAGGTTACAGGGTCAACCAGAAGTTTGCGATTTTTTGAGAAGCGCTGGAAAATTTTTTGAATGCCAGATTTTTCGTTGTGTGTCAGTAATTTTTTTATGGCTGCTAGTTCTTTTTTAGCAGAGCGCAGTATTTTTTCGTCGTAGTCGTATTGAATCAGGGCCTTTGCAAAATCATCTTGCTGGCGGGGAAGATATTTTCCAGTTGTGTCATTCTTTTTTGTAATAAGGTAAAACTGCATTGTATTTTTGTGTGGGACAATCCTGATTTTGCCTGCATTTTTCAACTGGGATTTTTCATTCACGTTGTTTTGCTTTGATTTAATGATTTTTTCCAGCTGGATTTTTCTTTTTTCCAATTCATTTTCATAAGTGATTGGTGGTAATGCTTCAATTTTTCTTTTCATAAGACTCCTTGTGAAGACATTGAGTTGTTGTGTCTGGTGTATGCCTTCTGTACTTTGGCAGTTTTCTGAAGAAGTACGGATAAATGTGTGGAAAGTGTATTTTTATTCGTACGGTTTTGGGAATTTCTTGAGGGACAAAATGTTAAATTCCAGTTTTGTACGGCTAAAAATGCGGAATTGAAGTTTTTATCCGTATGATTTTTAGGAAATCACCTGTTTGAAAAATGTAAAAATTGGTTTTTATACGAATAAAAATGTGGAAAGTGCATTTTTATTCGTACAATTTCAAAATTTTACCAATCAGGCCACAGCGATTTTCCCAGTTTTATACGGCTAAAAAATCAAAAACCCATTTTTTATTCGTAGATTTTCAGATTTTTTTGAAAACACATTCACAAAAATAAAAAAATGATACGAATAAAAAACGCAAAACCGCATTCTTATTCGTAAAAATTCAAAAAAATAACAAAATACAATTAAAAACGTTTGTGCCTTCATTTAGAAAATACGAATAAAAGATAAAGAAGTCAAATTTATTTCTTCTATTAAATCACAGCTTTATACAAAAAAACAAAACCCACCTGTATAATAAAATAATAATCGTTATAGCAACAGAATTTCGCTGGAGGTAAAACATGAAAATAGAAAATATAAATTTTACATTAAAAGATGGCAGAAAAGCAGTACTTAGAAATGGACA
>JAZUEV010000042.1:0-3722 GCA_045640345.1 Treponema sp. | reverse complement strand
TTATAGATACTGTAAGAAGAGCTATTGAAGAATAAGTGGATCTTTTAAAGATGCCGTTATCCCTAATGCATGAAATTTTTAGAGCGTCCCTATTCAATATTGAAAAATATGCCGATAACTGACTTGTGAATTCCGAAATTTTTTGTTTTTGTGAGTCACCGGGCTAAAAAAAAGTTGCAATTTTTTATAGTTCGTTCTATTATGAGAAAGATACTCTGATCAACATAAATTCAGGAGACATTGTATGCCAAAGGTTTTATCTTATACAAAAGGTTCTATTATATTTTTTGAAGGCGACAAGGACGAACGCATCTATATCTTGCAGTCTGGAACCGTTGTTCTTACACAAATTGATCAGGAAACTGGAGGCAGAATCAGCGAACTGGTAAATGTGGGAGAATTCTTTGGTGCTAAAAGTGCTTTGGCCCATAAACCAAAGATGGAGACCGCAAATGTTTTGTCAGATGTACAGGTCATCCAGCTTTCGGTCGCAGAATTCGAGCAGATTATAGGTAAGAATCAGGATTTGATTTTGAAGATGCTCCGTGTGTTCAGCAAAAACCTGCGTCTCATCCACAAGAAGACTGAAAACATTTTGAAGAACGATACAGCATCCCTTCCACCTGAGCTTGGTATGAACATTGTGGCCCAGTGTTTCTTTGACGAGCAGAAATATTACTCCTGTATCTCCGTGTGCGAAAAGTTTGCCGAAAGATTTCCTAACGCAGCAAACAAGGCAGCCATGGACAAACTTATGAGCCAGGCACAGGTTTTTTATCAGAGGGCAGGCGGAAACAAGAATTCCACCAACGCTGTGGCATTTTCATCATCCTCCGCAGACAATTCAGCTTTGAAGCAGTTCGACCTTCCAATGTTCGAGCGTTTCTCAAAGACTTATACAGATGGTCAGGTCATTATCAGCGAATTTGAGCCGGGGGATTGTTTCTATTTGATTCAGTCTGGACAGGTTCAGTTGGAAAAATGTATCAACGGTTCAATGAAGAGTCTGGATATCCTTCGACCTGGTGAATTCTTTGGTGAAATGGCCATCCTTGACAACTCACCTCGCAGCGCCACATGTATTGCAAAGGGTGCAGTAAAGTGTCTTGAATTCAACAAGGAAAACTTCAAGGTTCTTATCACCGGTAATCCACAGATTGCTATTATTTTGCTCAAGCTCTTCTGTAAGCGTATCTATGACCAGAGAAGACGATTCGGAATCCTCTGTATCGAAGATTTGCAGGCTAGAATTGCAGACGTGTTCCTTATGTACGATGACATCCAGGCTATGGAAGATAAGATGGTTCCAACAGGTTCAAACAGAACTCTCCGTCTTACCGCAAACGACGTGGCTCATTGGGCTGGCATTTCTTTGGATTCAGCAAGGGAAGAACTTTCAAAGTACAGCGCAAAAAAGCGTGTTGAGATTTATGACAACCACATGGTAGTTTTGAACATCCAGGAAATGAAACGAACTGTGGACGCATACTTCTCCACCCACGACAAAAATTCTGGTGTAAGAAAATAATTGGTATGAACCAGTTGACCTAAAATCAGCTGGTTTATATAATAGTAGAATCTGCCAACTTAGCTCATCCGGTAGAGCAGCTCCCTCGTAAAGAGCAGGTGACCCGTTCAAGTCGGGTAGTTGGCTTTTATATGGACAATTGCCAATTATCGGCAGTTGTCTTTTTTTTGGCAAACATTGAAGCATTTCTAAAAAAGTGATTTTTTGAAACTCCAATGAATGAATCCCACAGGCAAGAATCAGTACATCCCTCAATCAAGCCTAGAAAAGATATTTTACCATCAATCCCAAATCGGCATCGGACACATATACTCCATCGGTGAAACAGTCCTTCAAAGCCACCACCCCTTCCAAAATGAATCTCCAATGTTCACGTAAAGTGTAGCGGAAATCCAATGTGCAATTCATTGTGTTGATATCAGTATACCTGAACATCTGGCAGGAACCAAATCCCAAATCCAGACCAAAATTCTTAGGAAAATCCACACACACACAAGCGTTGGCAGTAAAAAAATGGTCGATAGTTGTCAATTCGTTTTTGCCGTAGATAGTCTCGAACTTGCAGAAATATGCCCCATCAAGTCGCATGGAAAAATATTTGTCCAGCTTAAGTTCAAGACTTCCACCCAGCATGACATTATGGGTCATAAGTTCCCGATTATAGAATTCAAGATTGTACAATCCCCCAAGACCAATCCTGATATGATTGAACAACAGCGGATAAAAAATCAAATTGCCCGTAAAATCAAAAAATTTGGGAGCATTCCTTATACCAAAATCAAAAGTCCATGAACCATCGTCCATTGAAAATTGAGCAAGACCATAAGCCCTATGTCCAATGCCGTCCGTTTCATTGCAACCAACACCCAACATGACGGAGGATTTTTGAGTGAAAACAGTTTTTTTATTTTCCACGACATTTTCCACGGAACTTACAATGTTTTCTGCAAACAAAGCCCCATCCATTTCTTGAGCAAAAATGGTTAATTCCAGAGAAATCAAAATGCAGGTCAACAAAAACAACTTAAATTTCATGGACAACTAATTTTAGATAAAAAACAAAAAATTGTCCATTATAAATCTAATTACAACGTTTTAATCTTTGAACCAAAACCAGAATGTTAAATTTAAGCTCGTTTTTTCCATAATTAATCCATTAGTCCATCACCTCCAGTCCGCTGGAATTTTTTCTTTTCTCCATCTTTTCTTCAATGGCACCTTCCTCCAAAAGTCCATGGCTAGAAAAACTGAAGTTCTCGCTCCTGGTCAAGATTATGTGATCCAAAAAACTGATTCCAAGAAGCATACAGGATTGGATAAGAACTTTTGTTGTCTGTAAATCAGCTGACGATGGCAAGCATGGTCCACAGGGATGATTATGACAACAGATGATTCCGGATGCATGTTCCGCCACCGGTTCCGCCAAAACTTCCCTGGGATGAACCAAAGTACAGTTGGTCGTTCCAATGGAAATGGTTCTTATCTGCAATATCTCATGCGCTCCATTCAAGGAAATACAGATAAAACGCTCCGTTGGGTCCAAGGTTATCTGCTTCAAATAGGGAATCACATCGAAGGGACTTTTGATCGAGGCTCTCATAAATCCATACCTCCTTCGTCCCAATTCCAATGCGGCACTCAATGTCAAAGCCTTAGCCTCCCCCATTCCTTTTACGGACCTTAGCCTTTCAACAGTTTGATCCAAGGGTGTCCCGTTGAGAATCCTCAGACAATGCCTTGCCAATTTTTCAACTGGCATATCTTGTGTCCCTTTTCCAAGAATAAGCATCAAAAGTTCTTCATCGCTTGGATACTCAATTCCGTTTGCCAAAGTCAGCTCACGAATGTCCGGCTTGATTTTCGCTTGATTATAAATTTCTAGTTCTTCCACATATAATATATATGCTTTAAAAATCAAAATTCGCCCTAAATCTGAAAAAAAAGTGAATTTTTTTTACAAACGGATAACACCCTTCACGACTTTTATCAGTAGACCAAAATTATCCTTACATCCACCTCCATATTACCAGTCACAATGTTTGAAAATTGTGATTGTCATTCGTAAGCGATTTTGTCCATAACAGCCCTAAAAAAATAGGGACTTTTTTCTGAATAAATTTTCGTTTGTTATGCGCCAGATGCTGTCGTAGGGAGGGATGTATTTTTTCCGTGCGACAGTTTTTTCCACGTTGAA
>JAZUEV010000041.1:0-1761 GCA_045640345.1 Treponema sp. | reverse complement strand
AACCACTAGACGAAGGAGACGTACATTGTTTCAATGTGTTTTTATGATACAATATTATTAAATTCGTGTCAAGCATATTTTATCAATTCATATCAAATTTTTTGATAATCTTGGCTTTCATCGCCGTGACATCATCATTTTCAAGTCCAAGGTTTATGGCGTTGTTGATATCTTCCATGGCTTTTACATATTCCTTCATATTATAGTAGGAAATTGAGCGCCGGTAGTACACATGGCTTTGGAACTTGTCAATGGCGAGGGATTGGTCAAACGCATCAAGAGCTTCCTCTTCCCTACCCATTATGCTGCAAACAATTCCCTGATAATAAAGAGACCTGAAACTGCGGGGGTCACTTTTGACGCTGCTTTTAAAATCATCAAGGGCATTCTGGTAATCGTTTTGAGCAAAATAAGCCATGCCCCTATGTTTATAGATAACACCAAGGACAACTGGATTTGGCTTGGGACTGGAGTTGATAATCTGGCTATAGATTTCAGTGGCCCTGGAGAAATTTCCAAGGTTATGCTCATGGAGGGCCTGCAAAACAAGGTCGTCAATGGAACCACTTTTGTTCTGCTCCACAAAAATAGGCTGAACCACTGGAGTCGAGGATTTGACCGCTCCTGTCATTTCATCTGCCTTGTCATAGAAAGTGTTTCGCCTTGAACCAAGTTCCGACTGCAGACGATTCTGGTAGTCCCTGATTTCCTGAAAAATCGTGTCGGCCAATGAAAGACTTGCATTGATGGAAGCCAGTTTTCTTCTGAGAGGTTTGTCGAATGGATTGAAGTCCGACTTGTAGATAAGTTCATGCTCCACTTCCGCCCAAGCGTCCTGAAGGATTGTCCTTATCTGGATTTCACAGACCAAAGTAGGTGGAAGTTCCATCTTATGTTCAACAGGCAGACAGTCGTCGGGAATTGCAATCAACACATGGACGGATTCATAACCGAATTCACGGAACGATTGGTCGGAACCTTTTCTCTCAACCTCCTTCACATCAAAATTTTCAAGGAGGATATTTTCAACCTTGGACAAATCTTCAATAAATGCACAGATGACCCGGATTCCAATCATGTCGGTAAGGGTCACAAGTTCCTTGCTTTCGGCCGCCTCCTTTGGCTTTTGTCTAAGGATTTTTTTATAGTAGGAGTTAAAACTTTTGATCCTGGACTTGTAGGTTGGCAGGGACTGGGTCTTTATGATTTTTTTCAGTTTTGATTCCACCTTGGTCAAAATCTCCGAAAAAGTGTCCCCATAGGATTCGTAAACTTTCTGTATTTCTATTTTTTTAGGTAATTCCAATTTATCTTCCATACTTATATTGTACACTATAAAATAGATTTTCTGCAAACAAATTTTACAACTTTTAAATTGAAGATGCCGAATTAATTTCATCATGATGGCAACCTTCAAGAATTGCAATCTTTAGAGGCAGCCTTGAAAGTACGATGTTTTTAGCCTTGCAATTTAAAGTATGAACACTCGCAGGCAACCATAAAAAATATTTTTTGAGATGTTCTGATGTTTTTTTTAATGATTTTATGGTTCCGTGGATTTTATTTTATTATTTCATGGGAAAGATTATGGACAAAAAAAAGACCACCCTTGCGGGCGGTCTTATACTAAGCACTAGCTAAGAATTACTCAGCGGTTTCGTAAGATGCTGTGAAAGTATCTTCAGTTGCCATCTTCTGCTTTTCAATGTAGCGGTTGATCTGCTTGTCACCGAACTTTGAAACTTCGTAAGCCTGGCGAGC
>JAZUEV010000040.1:0-2391 GCA_045640345.1 Treponema sp. | reverse complement strand
GACAGATTGCCAAGAAAAGTCCAGTTGATAGGCAACAGCGCCACTGTAAGCGACATCACAAGAAAAATTCTGCAGAACGCAAGGGACGGTCTGGAAGGTTCAAAGGACGACACCAGGGAAGGAAGCTCAGGAGCAATCACTTTGGTAACACTTCCGCCTGAGGATGTCCTTAGAAAAAAGATCACCCATTGGGCGATTTTCGCTGAAAGAAGGGACAAGATTGACACACTTAGAAGTTTCATCAGCGCGGTCAAGCCACAGAAATTGATTGTCTTTACAAGCAGAACAGACCAGGTGGACAATATCGTTGAAAAACTCAGGTTCAAGAAGCTCGAGGTGGAAGGATTCAGCGCAAAGGCAGACAAGAGAATCAGAAAGGAAGCGATTGATAGATTCAGAAGCGGAAAAACTCCAATCCTTGTTACAACGGACTTGGCAAGCAGGGGCCTGGACATCGCAGGAGTGACCCATGTGGTGCAGATGGATATGCCGGAAAAGCAAGACTTCTTTATCCACAGGGCAGGTCGAACGGCAAGGGCTGGTCAAAGTGGATTCAACTGTGTAATCGGGGACGCACTGGAGATGGAAAACTATGCACGCCTTGAAAAAAAATTGAAAATCACTGTGTATCCAAAAATCCTCTACGGCGGAAAACTTTTGTCTCCAACGGACGTGGCCATGGAAGAAGATGAATCATCCGAAAATCAGGATAATATAATAGAAGAAAACCGTAAGAAAAAAAATCCTAGGTCAAGGGAAAAAAATTCTTCCACAAAATCAAGGGGCAAAAAATCATGATGGACTTGATCAGGGGATACCCTTTGGTGGTGAGCGCCATAATTTTTGTTGGATTCTCCATCCCCATAGCAGTCTACGACCTCAGGACGATGAAGATTCCGGATATCCTCACATACATGGGCTTGGTCACGCTCCTATGCTACCGATTCGCATGCACCAGGAAGGAACTAGTGGCATACATCTGCGCGGCGATCATATCATTCTGTCTTTTCACCCTCGTAAGAAATTTCTCAAAAAAGGGATTGGGATGGGGAGACATAAAATATTCAGCCCTCTGTGGATTGTACGCAGGCCCCATAGTGATTTTTATTGGATTTGTTCTGTCGGCGATTTTCTGCGGCGTATATTTTTTAATCCTCAAGATCGCAAAAAAATATGAAAAGAATATGGCAGTCCCCTTCGCTCCGTTCATGGCTCTTGGAACTTTGTCCGTAACCGTCATGCCCATCATCAAGAGTTTTGCAAACTGACTCATTCATTCCCCTATTGTTAAATTCCCATAAAATTGATATAATAGGTCATCTCTAGGAATCTAAAAATTCGAGACAGCCGAGAGTTTTAAGCACAAAGCAACGGTCGAAAAATCGTGACTCAAGGTTGCCTCGTTGGATTTGATGTTCCTGGGGACTCCAAATAAAATGCACATTTTGGGAAATGAGGGATTCTTGTGTTTTTAAAAAATCTTGAGATATTCGGTTTCAAATCATTTGCAGACCGTACACGCATAAATTTTACTGACGGAATTACAGCTCTCCTGGGTCCAAACGGATGTGGAAAGAGCAATGTGGTCGATGCCATAAAGTGGGTTCTGGCAGAAAACAGGTCGAAAAATCTCCGAGCGGCATCCATGGAGGATGTCATCTTTAACGGCACGGAAGCTAGACCTGCATTGTCCTTGGCTGAAGTCACCTTGACCATCTCCAATGAAAACCATCTCCTTCCCATGGACGAAAACGAAATCGCCATCAAGAGACGAATCTATCGTTCAGGGGAAAACGAATATTTCTTGAATGGACGACAGGTCACCGCCACTGAAATAAGAAAGCTTTTCATGGATACAGGTATCGGTAAATCAGCCTACTCTGTTATGGAGCAGGGAAAAATTACCCAGATTCTTTCATCCAAGCCCCAGGACAGACGATATCTGTTCGAGGAGGCAGCGGGAATCAGCAGGTCCAAGGCGGAAGTAGCTGAAGCTGAAAAGGAACTTGAAAAGACAAGAGCAAACCTGGCCCAGATCGAAGCAGGTCTTACGGAAACAAAACGAAGCTACGAAACATTGAAGGTCCAGGCGGACAAGACAAACAAATACAGGAAACTCCAGGACGACAAGTTCAATCTTGAATTGGACATCCAGCTTCTCAAGCTCAAGGAATTTACTGAAAACAAGGCACGCCACCAGAACATCTACAACGAGGCTGTGGAAAAAAGGGACGCCATCATAAAAGAGATTGAAGAAATCTACGAGACCCTCAACGAAAATACAGACAAGATCAAGTCCCTCCAGGAACAGATAAACATAAAGCAGCAGGAAGTCATCAAGCTGGCGGCGGAACAGACCGGTAAAAAGGACAAGTCGGGTCGTAGCCATGT
>JAZUEV010000039.1:0-1893 GCA_045640345.1 Treponema sp. | reverse complement strand
CACTTTAAAAGGTGATTTTATGATTAAGTCAATAAAAAAAATATTTTTAGCTTTGTTTTTGATTTCAACCTCCATTGCATTTGCAGACACATGGCATATATGTCTAGGCTCCTTTAAAAACAAATCAAACGCCAATCAGATGGTCCAGGACTTGAGGAACAACAACATCGAAAGTTTCATCAGTCTGTACGAAAAAAATTCAAGGGAAATCTATTACAGGGTCTTTTATTACAAGGGATACGATTCATGGAAAAACGCATCGGTGAAACAAAAAGAACTTGCATCCAGCATAGTCCTAAAAAAATTGGGAGCGAAGGACATTTGGTGCGTAAAGGACGTGGACATTATTGAACCTCCAACCCAGGAATCCCCCCAAAATGAACAGAATGTGGTCGTAAGGGAAATAATCCGTGAAGTCCCAGTTGAAAAGCGGGTCGAAGTCATAAGGGAAGTCCCCGTAGAAAAAACAGTGGAAGTCATAAAAGAAGTTCCCGTGGAAGTTATAAGGGAAGTCGAAGTCATAAAGGAAGTTCCAGTAGAAGTTATCCGTGAAGTCGAAAAGACTGTGGAAGTCGTAAAAGAAGTTCCAATCGGAAAGGCGGTCGAGATTATCAAGGAAGTTCCAGTGGAAGTTGAAAAGACAGTGGAAGTCATAAAGGAAGTTCCAGTGGAGACTATCGTTGAAGTGGTAAAGGAAGTTCAGGTTGTAAAAGAGATTCCTGTCGAGATTGTAAGGGAAGTTCCTCTTGAAAAAACCGTCGAGATAATAAAGGAAGTCCCGGTCGAGAAAATTGTTGAAGTGGTAAAGGAAGTTCCTGTGGAAGTCATCAAGGAAATCCCGGTGGAAACAATCGTTGAAGTAGTAAAGGAGGTTCCTGTGGAAGTCATCAAGGAAGTTCCAATTGAAACCATTGTCGAAGTTGTAAAAGAAGTTGAAAGCTCCACGGAGAAATAAAGAGGCGTATTTTATGTTAAAAGATTTTACCGATGGATTAAGAAAATTCTTTTCCTTGGCTGGAAAAATTGTAGTCCTGGCAGCGATTTGTCTTGGACTTGGAATTGGAATCGTTTTTCCTCTTTGGAAATGGGCATCAGCGGGACCAAAATCTTACACCTGGGGAATGGCATGTCTTTTGGTTCTTGGACTTATTTACATAACAATCGGAAGCATCAGAAAAAATGGATTTTTGAAATTCCTGCTCTGGATTTTTAAGACAGTCCTTATTTTGGTGGGAATTTTTCTTTGTATATTTTTTGTCCTAAAAAGTAACCGAATCCTTGCGCTGGTTGTTTTAGTTGTAGATTTGATTCTTTTTGCCATAGTTGTTTCTGTGGAATCAGCAAGCAAAAGAAAAGACAAATAGGAAGACATTATGAAAAATTTTTCAAAAATTGTATTTGCATTGCTCGTGCTTTGTGTGATTTCAATTGCGCATGTTTTTTCCCAGGACTGCACAGTGATTTCAAAACTGGAATCAAGGAATCCTGAATTCAAGCAGCACCAGTCGGAATTCCAGAAAAACAATATGGCCGTAAGCAGTCAGCGCTCTTATGAAATGAATTTCTACAAATATACGGTCAGTGAAGATTTCGATGTGATTTCCCTATCCTCCAGAACATCATTGAGGCAAGACACTGTTGCCACACTGAATGGAATCGAATCCTCCAACAAAAAAATCACCGGAACAACAATCTATCTTCCAACAGTCAACGGTCTGTTCATTCCATTGAAGCCCGTCACATCCATTGATTTTCTTTTGAAAAACGAATATCCACTTGAAAACGAAAATGGTGAAAGACAATACCCTGTCTACACTGTGGGAGGAAAGGATTTCTACTTTATTGTGGACGGTAAATTTTCATCGTCGGAAAGGGCTTTTTTTTTAACACCAG
>JAZUEV010000038.1:0-2646 GCA_045640345.1 Treponema sp. | reverse complement strand
AAGCTAGAAATGAAAGGAACAATGTAATGGAAAATAAATTATCATCTGACGTGAACCATTTTCCATCAATAACATGGCATCATCTTCATGTAAACCATGGTCATTTTGAAGGAGCCATCGATTCCCAGATAGATTTCAAATCGGAAAACCTGTCTGACATTGTGGAAATTAAAAAGATTTCTCCAAAGGAATGTCCGCTCCCTGTCGAGTTTGAAAACCAGATGGGTAAAGATTTCAACCAGCAGATCGACCAGGCCGAAAAAGAATTCCAGGTGAACTTTATCAGGATTCCAAAAGGAATATCCGTTGAAAAGGTCCTGAAATTTGTGTTCGATGTGGATACAAACAAAAACCAGGCCAGCGAGACTGTGATTTTTGCCGAGGAAGCCACGGATATCCAGATCGTCTTTGAATATTCCGGACAAGGGGAAGGTTGCGGTGTTTTTGGACACAGAATCAAAGTCTACTGCGCACCTTGTTCAAGGGTGGGACTTTCAACGGCTAACCTTTTGCCAAAGAACATGCTCCACTACAACGGAATCGCTGTGTTCCAGGAAGAAAGTTCAAGTTTTACCCTTAACCAAATTGATTTGGGGGCGAAGGAAGTTGTCACCGGCAGCTTCATAACTTTGAACGGTTCAAAAGCCGAGTCAACGGTCCATGGGGCATATTTTTCCAACAACCAGAATTACGATGTGAACTATATTGTCCAGCACAAAAGCAGAGACACCAAAAGTACATGCTTCTACAACGGTATCGTGGATGGAAGTGGAAAAAAGTCCTGGAGAGGAACAATCGATTTCGTAAAAGGATGCGTGGATTCAACAGGGGACGAACAGGAAAATGTATTGCTGCTTGATCCAAACGTGGTCAACAAATCCATGCCAGTTATTCTTTGCGGCGAAGAAGAAGTTGACGGTCGCCATGGATCATCCATCGGAAGATTGAACGACGAGGAACTTTTGTATCTTGAGACCAGGGGCATCAATAAAACGGAAGCCCGCTCCATTATGATAAGAAGCAAAATCAACGCCATGTCACGCTTTGTTCCGGATGAAAGTGTAAAAGAAAAAATTCAAAATTTCTTGGAGGAGTCTTTATGATCAATTCCCATGAAATCAGAAAAGATTTTCCGCTCTTGGTTTCAGAGCAATACAAGGATCTGATTTATTTTGACAACGCCGCAACAACCCAGCGTCCCCTTGAAGTGATTGAAGCCATCGACAATTTTTACAGGACGGCCAACGCAAATCCATTGAGAGGTCTCTACGGTCTTTCGGTGAAGGCCACGGACATGTATGAGGAATCCAGGCACATCGTTGCCCAGTTTATCAATGCCGCTGACAATGAGATAATATTCACCAGAAACGCATCCGAAAGTCTAAACCTTGTGGCATACACCTTTGGACTTGACAATATTCAAGCCGGAGACGAGATTGTTGTTTCATACATGGAGCACCATTCAAACCTTCTTCCTTGGCAGATGCTTGTAAAATCAAAAGGAGCGAAGCTGGTTTTCCTTGAAGCAGGAGATGACGGAGTTATCACGGAAGATGAATACAAATCCAAGATAAACGAAAACACAAAAATTGTGTCCATCACAAATGTTTCGAATGTATTGGGCATCACAAATCCAGTGAAAGAAATTTCCGATTACGCCCACAGGATTGGAAACCATGGAAAAGGTGCTGCGGTTGTCGTGGATGGAGCACAAAGCACGCCCCATATAAAAGTTGATGTAAAAAAACTTGGCGCCGATTTTCTTGCATTCAGCGGACATAAACTGTGCGGTCCCATGGGAATTGGAGTTCTCTACGGAAAGATCAATCTGCTTGAAAAAATGAGTCCTTTCCTCCGTGGTGGGGAGATGATTGAATATGTCACCAGAGAAAATGCGACTTACGCAGAAGTTCCCCACAAATTTGAGGCTGGAACTGTCAACGCATCTGGAGCGGTAGGACTTGCGGCGGCTATAAGATACATCCAAGACATAGGACTCGACAATATAGAAGAAAACGACAACCACTTGGCGCAGATTCTTATGGAAGGCATGAAAAAAAATCCCCATGTCCATGTCATAGGAAACAAGGATCCGTTGAAGCATTGCGGCATCGTGACCTTTACCATCGACGGAGTACATCCCCACGATATTTCATCTGTCCTGGACACCGAGAACATAGCCATACGAGCCGGACACCATTGCGCACAACCTTTGATGGAAAAACTTGGGGTAGGAAGTACGGCCCGTGCCAGTCTTTATTTCTACAACACAGAAGAGGAAGTGGAAACATTTGTCCAGAAACTCGGCAAGGTCCGTGGATGGATGGGACTAAAAGATTAGGAGATTTATAAATGGATGTAAAATCATTGTACGCGGAAATATTGAACGAACACAACCTGAATCCAACTCACAAAGGAGTAACGGAGAACGCCACGTTTACGCTGCAGGGAGTCAATCCCAGCTGTGGAGACAACATCTATCTTCAGTTGAAGTTTGATGAAAATGGATTGATTTCGGAAGGCTCTTTCAATGGTTCAGGATGCGCGATCAGCCAGGCTTCTGTCGATATGATGCTGGACGATGTGATTGGAAAAACAAAGGAAGAAGCATTGCGTCTTGCAAATCTTTTTATGGGAATGATAAAA
>JAZUEV010000037.1:0-4468 GCA_045640345.1 Treponema sp. | reverse complement strand
GACTTTGGAAAAGGGCTGGTATGAGGAAATCGGTTTGGGGGACAGGCGTATACAGAATGTGGTTGGAAGATTGGGGGAAGGTATCCAGGAAGCGTTGAACCAGTCCGCCGAAAGTTTGGCCGCCGAGGATTTTGTCAGGCAGAACCTTGATTTCGTTGACCTTACCACCTTGTCCCAGCGCATGATGGGTAAGAAGGTCATCTTCAGCGAGGGTCTGAACAATCGCGACAAGTGGATCAGGTATTCCTTTATCCGTGTGGGTGAGGATGTGAACCAGGAACTCAAGGAAGTTGTCTACACGTCCCTGGACATCGAAGTCCAGAAAAGGGAAAGCGAAAAACAGATATGGGCATCCAGGATAGACAGTCTTACCAAAGTCTACAACCGGACCGCCTTTGTGGTTGAACAAGATGAACTGGAGGCCAAGGGGATAGGGGACGACCTGTGGTATATCAGCGTGGACATAAACGGACTCAAAAATGTAAACGACACTCTTGGATTGCCCTCCGGCGACCAGTTGATTGTGGGTACGGCCTATTGTCTTGGAAAAGTCTTTGGCCATTACGGAAACATCTATAGGACCAGCGGAAATCGTTTTGCGGTGATCCTTCGTGGCGAAAAAATAGATATCGACAAATCGCTGTCCCTTTTGGACAAGGAGAAGAAGGGATGGAAGGGTACGACTGTTGATTCGTTGTCCTTCGCAAAAGGCTGCGTCTGTTCATCCCAGGTAAAGAGTTCTTCCATGTCGGATATTGCAAAAGAGGCTGACAGACTTATGATGGAGGACAAGAAAAAATATTACGCAAAAAAATGAATGATGCTCCGACACAAGCATCGTGGTATCATTCTTCCTCATAATGTATTTCTCTGGAATCCATCACCTTTTTTCAACATGAACTCACAGCAAGTGCGTATGAATGAAGCGTCGGGGGATACACCCCATCGGCACGAATCAAGGCAGGAAAACTCAAGGTTGGAATGTCCCTAAAAATCATGCATCTTTAAAAAGTCCTTTTAGGGTGGATCGGGACATTGTAAAAAAATAAAGGCTGCCCCATTGGACAACCTTAGGATTTTTGATTCCCTGTTACAGCAAATCGTCTAGGCGTTGACTACCAGCTTGTCTTCCTGGCTGTTGATTTTTTCAATGTAGCCAGTGCGGATGCAGCTTTCGAAAAGTGCCTTAGATATAAAAGTCGTTTTTACATCTGTGTATCCGTCTTTATCACGAACGATTCGCACCACATAACCGTCATCCATTTCTTTTGACACAGTCATGTAGTCATTTTGATTTCCAATACTTTTTAACGCGTAGGTTCCCATAGTCAGCTCCTTTAAGATTACGATCGTTTTGCGACCGCCATAGAAAAATTTAAAAAATCCGACGATATATCCCCGTCGCCCTTGGATTTTTTTTGTTTTTCTTTTAACCTTTGTAAGCGGACAGCTTTTAGCCACCCAAACTCTGCTAAGATTTTCGGACTTTTATTGATGGAAGTTAAGAAAAAAGGTAACAATATGTATTTTTTTGATGCCCATTTTCATTTGATGGATATTTTTAACAAAATTTCTGTTTGCCCAGAAAAAATTTGCCATGTTCGGGGCATATCCTGCGTTCTCGATGAAAAAGATTTCCTTGACATGGAGAAAGTGGTGCTGGATAAAAATCTTGAAATAAAAAAAAGTTTTGGAATCCATCCCCTGGACCTGGTGGATTTTGAAAAGAAACTTGTCTTCATGGAAAAAATCTTGCGTGAAAAAAGAATCCATGCGGTGGGAGAGATTGGATTTGATTTTTATACCCATGAAGGAAAGATGGATAGTCCGCTCCAGTCTCTGGTTTTTGAGAAATCCGTGGACCTGGCCATAAAATATGGATATCCGGTAATAATCCACAACAGGAAGGCCTTGGATAAAATGTTTTCGTATTCGAACCGCCTGTCAAAGCTCCCGTGGGTGATTTTCCATTCCTTTCCGTTTACAAGTCGCGAGGCGGAAAGTCTCCTGGACAAAAAAATCAATGCCTATTTTTCATTTGGAAAACCAATCATCAACGGAAACAAGCGCCAAATCGATTGCATAAAAAATCTTCCCTTGGAGAGAATCCTAATGGAGACGGACGCTCCTTACCAAGCTCTTAAAGGAGAATACATCACCTCCCTGGAGGATATTAAAAAAGTCTACGGCCTTGCATCCAAGATAAGAGGCATGGATATGGATGATTTTGTCAACGCAATCAACATCAATGTGGACAATCTTTTCTAGGGACTTCCTATTGTAAGCTGTTGACCTCTTTTTTCATTTGTCCGATGGCTTCCGTGTAGGCATCCACAAAGGATTTGTTAAGTTCCTCGAGATTGCCTGGAGTCTTTTTTCTTAGATAGTCCTCAAGTTTTTGTCCTTCAAAGGCCAGGACCTCAGCGCAAAGTTGTCGTGCAGCCCCCTTGAAGTAATGGACATATTTGGCTGCCTCCGTCGTGTCTTCAAGGGACTCCAGTTCCCTAAGTTTTTTTTCATCAAGAATCTTGTCGCTGATGTATGAATCTATCAGGATTTTTAAAAGGTCCTTGCTTCCGTCCACCATTTCAAGCGCTTTTTTTATATCCAGGACTTCCATATTTCCTCCAAAACTGTTTTTTGGCAATAAAAAATAAACTGCTTCTAAAAAAACTGTAGTCGATTTTGAATTTTTTTGCTATACTTATAGGGAGGAATTTTTTGTTCCTAATAAAATTTGGAGAATTGTATGAAGAAACTGAAGATCCACATATATATAAACTTGATTCTGTCCCTTGTTTTTTCTTTTTTGTGCCTTTCATTCAACAAGGACATTTCTCTTTTGGCCTTCCCATTGGCTTTGGTGTTTACAGGGTTTCTTGCCTATGTGTCGTTGGTCATACTTCTTAAGAACAGTGGACTTAAGCGTTTGGGACTTGTAAGACGTTTTTATCAATATGAGCCGTTCGTTTTTATCAGCGCCTTTGTTGTCCAGAGGGCCGGCGAAAAGGGATTCCCTTATGGACTGGACTTGGCGGCAGCATTGCTTTGGGTTGCCATTCTGGTTTCGTCTTTCGTCATACAGTTCATGCTTTCGGACAAGAGAGTCGGAAAAGTCTGTGAGCAGTGGAACAAATATATGGAAGAAAATCCAAAGAAGGTCTACCTCGGAATGAAAAAGGTTGGCGTGGAGATAGCCGAGTGGATTGATGCCTTGGTCCAGGCTGTCTTTACCATCGTGCTTTTGAATATCTTTGTGTTCCAGCTTTACGAGATTCCTTCCGAGTCCATGGTTTCGACTTTCTTGATAGGAGACAGGGTTGCGGTAGGAAAAACTTTTGCGGGACCGAAGTTTCCTTTAAGCGATGTGGGGCTTCCTTATATCAACAACTACAAGAGAGGGGACATCGTTGTGTTCAGGAATCCTCATTATTCCAACGACAGGAAAAGCGAGGTCAAGACTTTCATGTCCCAGTTCGTCTATATGCTGACGTTGACATTTGTGAAGACCAACGTGGATGAAAATGGGGCTCTGAAGGCTGATCCCCTTGTGAAAAGGGTTCTTGGACTTCCAGGGGAGCAGCTTATGTTGATGGATGGAAAACTTTATGCCCGTACAAAGGATTCCGATTTCAAGGAGATTGTTCAGGACAGTTCCTGGGCTAAGTGGAACTTGAATCAATTGCCGACTGCCTTGAAAAAGAAGGTCCAGTATATTCCATTCCCTCAGGATATTTTTGACGAGACTTTGCAGGTGGAAGAAGAAAGACGGCTTTTGGATTTGGAGTCCGTGAAACTTGAATGCATGTCCCTTAGCGAACGTTTTTCGAAACTTGCTATGGGAAATCATGAGGCGGATGGAAGTGGTCTCATAAATGAAAGGGAGTTGTTCTTTGAGCGCCTTGGGGAGGATGTCTATCTTTCAAACCTGGCCCTGAGACTTTTGACTTCAGATGGTGGAAGCGATTGGTTTAGCCATTACATGAATGATTGGTACAGGGACCTTGGAATGTTGAATACTTATTCTGAGGCAAATGGTTCCATCGTAGGAAAATCCTTGATAGGAGGAGACCTCTATTCAGATTCCAGGTTCAGGTTGAATCTTATGTTTAAGTTGACTTTGGGAAGAGCTTTTGTCCGTTGCGGTGAACTTCTCTCTGGTGATGATCGTGGTGGACAAAGACTTTCTGATGACGCTTGGATGGAGCAGCTGGATGTTCTAAGGCGGCTGGTTAACTATGTCTATCTTATGGACCAAAGGAATATGGGGCTTTTCCCTGCCAACGACGCAAGTGGAAATCCAACTTTCATTCCAGAGGACTCCTATTTTATGATGGGCGACAACAGATACAATTCTCTTGACATGAGGCACAAATATGAAAAGTCAAGGGAAAAATTGACAAATCTTGATGGCTATTCTGTAAGCTACGACACCAGTCTTGAACCCAGGAAGTCGGATCGTAGCCAT
>JAZUEV010000036.1:0-1861 GCA_045640345.1 Treponema sp. | reverse complement strand
ATACTGAAGAACGATTTGGCCAGATATGATGTAATCAATCCACAGGGAAGAAGCGACCACAAGGATTTGGTTGACACCTACATGAAGGCTACCAACAATCTGGGTGTGGCTCTTTCCAGAATCACCAAGCTGAATGGAGACAATGATGCCAACGGAGAAGCGATCGTCAACTTCGCCGAAAGCAGTCGCGCATGGGATACATTGACCCGCAACCAGGAGACCATGGTTCGTGTGGATACAAAGAATCTTGCAAGCCAGAACTCCACATATTTGGCTAATCCAAACTACGGATATGAACCGACCATCTACACAGATATTCCAAAGTCCATGTACGGCGAGGAGATTCTAAAAAGCAGATAATGGATAAATGCGAACACATCCATGACAGTGGGCATCGAATTGAAATACGCAAGGAACTTTTTCGCAAGAGCATCCATGTGTGTTCTGCGTCGGTGCCCTTGTTTTTACGACTGGCATATTGGCCGTTTTTGATTCTCTTGATGACAATAGTTCTGGTGTATATCCTTTCTGAAATCGCCAGGCTTAAGGGAATTCGTATCCCCTTGCTTTCACGAATAACGGAAATTGCCTCAAGAAAAAGGGACGAAAACAAAATCGTGCTGGGGCCTGTTACTATGGCTCTTGGTGTGATCGCTGCATCTCTTTTGTGGAGGGATGATTGCGCCATGATCGGTATTTTTGCATTGGCCTTTGGTGATGGAAGCGCCAGTCTTGTGGGAAAACTGTTGGGCAAAATAAAAATCCCTCTTGCCCAAGGAAAAACTGTTGCAGGAAGTCTGACCTGTTTTGCGGCCATATTTCTTTCATCATATCTTGTGTGTCAAAATGCCTTTGAGTCTCTGGTCCTTGCCACTGTTGGCATGTTTATTGAAGTCCTTCCCCTGAAAGATTTTGACAATCTTATTATACCCCTGGTCATCGGTGGAATCGCCCATCTTTGTTTTTAATCGAAAGCCAATGAAGAATCTGCCACTTGTCATTTGGACCGAAGTGGAGAAATCTACGCTATTGATTCTATGATACCTGTTGTGGAACACGATGTCACTGAAAAAGTGTAAAACCTGTCATCCTGAACTGGTTTCAGGATCTCTAATTGTATAATATATCTATAATTAATGAGATGCTGAAATAAATTCAGCATGACAAAATGGACTTTTTCAGCAGACTTATGATACACACAGGGGGGCGATTTAGACTAACGAACGGTAGTTAGCTTTCCCCACCTACAACTGTCTTGAAATAATCAATCGGTTATACGCTATTATTAGGGCGAATGTGGAGGTTAAATTTCTAGCACAGTGAATAATGTGGTCAACCAGCGATTCGTTTTTGAAAAATCGAGATTGTCCCTAGTTATTTAATCTTGTGTGGAATGATTTCAGATAAACCAATGTTCCTGCGAAAAGGAGAACCGTGGCGAATATGAGGACAAAGTAGGAATCGGCTTGGGTCAGAAGGACGAAACCGTTTATCATTGCAAAATAACCGATGCTTTCTGGAATCCTCTTTTTGGACCTTTGTGTGAGATAGTTCCCTGTAAGCAAAAAGGTGGCCGAAAAAAGAAAAATCATCGCCCATACATAGCTTGGTTTTCCTCCAAGGCTGTGGACAAAAGTCGGGTTCAAATCGTTTATGACGACCCTGCTGTTTACCGTAATGATTGTGCTGATTCCCAGGTTCGCTATCACCAATTCTTCTGTGTTCACGTGTCTTTTTATCAGTGGATAGAAACTTATCAGGAAAAGGGATATGAAAGCCATGGACCTGGAAAAGATAATCAATTTTGTTATGCCCACAAAAATCGTGGACGTGGTGGGGACAAGTCGGATCGTAGCCATGT
>JAZUEV010000035.1:0-3948 GCA_045640345.1 Treponema sp. | reverse complement strand
TAGCAAGACATCGCAGATGGCTTGCGTCTATATGTGCAATGAAAATCAAAATCCGCCCTGAATTTACAAAAAAAATAAAAAAATTTATTGATCAGTCGAGTTTTTGAGTTTTTTTTGTGAAACAAAAAAATTGACACCCTTTGGTGGCAAAGCAAAAACTCGTTAGCAAGACATCGCAGATGGCTTGCGTCTATATGTGCAATGAAAATCAAAATCCGCCCTAAAACTGCAAAAAAAATAATAAAATTAATTTTTTTTTGACTCTCGCATAAATGCACAATCAGAATTTCAAGTCGTCAAGTTAAATAAAATTTCAGGAATTAATTTTGCACGCTGGATTTTTTTTTTAACATCTGATAATATTATTCTATGAAAATTGAAATTTTTAGAGGTGACTTTGAAAATACGATATTTTAATTCGTTGTATTTCGATGAATTAAA
This sequence comes from Treponema sp., assembly GCA_045640345.1. Classification (GTDB taxonomy): domain Bacteria; phylum Spirochaetota; class Spirochaetia; order Treponematales; family Treponemataceae; genus Treponema_D. The sequence continues at coordinate 3,507 of JAZUEV010000035.1, read as the reverse complement.
ACTCGGCAAAAAAATAAAATATTCGGACATCTCAAATCTTTTTCAAATATGATAGCAATATTAAGCAAGGACTTTTTTCACCACCAGACGGATTAAAAAAATGGATGAAATTAAAACAAAAGATTTAATGGAAGGAGATTTGTTTTTTATCAGCGATTCATCTGAACTTTCTCAAGCCATAAAAGGAATTGATTTAGGCAGCAGGTTCAGTCATGTAGGAATTTTTTTTGACAAAATGATTTATCACGCTGATTTCAAAAAAGGAGTTATAAAACAAAACTTGGGATTGTTTTTAAAAGACACCGACAAAGAGATTTTTATTTTCCGTTGTCCATTGATTTCTAATTTTCCTGATATAAAAAATCATGCAGAAAAATTTCTGGGGCTTCCTTACAACTATAGTTTTTATCCAGATGGAAAAGGTCTTTACTGCTCTCAATTTATTGCAAAAATTCTTCCTGTATTTAAAACCGTCCCAATGAAATTCGGTGATGGCAAAAAAGAAATTTCAGATTACTGGAAAAAATATTATGAAGAATTGGAAGTACCAGTTCCATTGAATCTTGAAGGAACAAACCCCAGTCAAATTTCACAATCGGAAAATCTTGTCTTTATTGGAAAATTGATAAAGTAGAAAAAATTATGACCAATCCCCCATCGCCACAAATTAAACATGCAATTTTGTAAGACCCAATTATTTTTCTTCTCTAATTTCTTTTGGACTTTTGCTGAAACGATTTTTAAAGGCCCTGTCAAAATAGCTTAAATCATTGAAACCTGTTTTGCTGGAAATATCCTGGACATTCAACCCTGTTCGTTCCAAAAGAATTTTTGCTTCTGCCAATCTGATTTCCAAAACATAGTCCCAAAGTTTCAAGCCCATTTCCTTTTTAAAAATTCTTGAAAGATAATCCACATTGCATTCAACATTTTTTGCAATCGATTCCCGAGTGAGATTTTCACCGAAATGTTCTTCAATAAATTTCAAAGAATTTTTTGCGATGGAAGAAGTTTTTGGAGGAAGGAAAGATTTTTTTGATTCAATTATTTGGATTATTCTTTTTTTGATTTTATCATTTTCCAAAACAAATTTTGAACAAATCATTACACGAGGACAAAAAACAATATCAGAAATTTTTTTTATCATTAAAAGATTGTCCGACAAAATCAAAACAGGAACGAACGATAGATTTTCATTTTTTCTGATTTTTAAAATGTCCACGTCATAAATGGAATCAACCACAATCAAGTCGGGAGCAAATCCAAAAATCCCTGTGTCCAAAAAATTTATTGACGACACAATTTCCATTTGACATTCAGATGGGAAAAATTTTGACACCTTGGAGTCTTGACTTACGATTATGATTTTTTTTGATAAAAGCATTTTACAACCAAGGCACGGAACCGAAAGTCGAATCCTTGAAATTCAAAAAATCATCAATCATGTTTTTTGCATCAGTTTTGATTTTTGAAATACGCATTGGTCCATTATTTGTTTCGACCAAAGGATCCACATATCTCTTTTTAACATCAAGATTTAGGTTATAAGAATTCTCAATTGGATTTTCCGAGCGAACAACTTTTTTCATGCCACGGAAAGTTTTCCACAAACGACAAAAATCGGCAAGGGAATTTTCATTGGCATTTTGATTTTCCAAAATTATTCGATCAAAACATCGGACTATAGATTTTTCATCAAGCTGGAACAAATCAAAGTCGGACAAAAATTTACATTCCATCGCCTTTGTGATTGTGTCCGCCAAAAGTTGCATTGAAATTTTGTCTTCATGTTTTTGCAAGACTTTTGAAATATTTAAAAACTTTTTTGTGTAATTGCAAGCCGCTTCCAAATCAGAAAAACCAAGTTCGTCCAAACCGTTTTCATTTTTCAAAACTTTTATGAAAGAATAATTTTCTTTGATTTCATCCAGACTCCATTCATCACACAATGCCGCTCCAGATGGATACATATATTCAAGTCTGTCAGCATTTAAACCAGGTCGTGGATTTTCTGCGATGGGATATTTTGAATAGTCGTCGATTTCATATTTATAGATTCCATCGTTGAACAACAGTTGGCTCAATGTCAAATCTTCATTAATCATGTCCCTTGTGGGTTCTTCCGTGCTGCTTTGATTTTTCACATCGCCGTTTTTGAAATCAATGACATGGCTAAAAGCAGGGGTCGCTATGTCGTGAAAAAGTCCTGCCAAAGTCTGTTTTTTATTGTGAGTAAAATTCCAAATTATCAATGCGCAACCAATGGAATGATCCAGTCGAGAATAAAAAAAACGATTCTTAAAAAGAGGAGTCCAATCGGTTCCACACAAAAGTCCCACACCATCAAGACGCAACATTATGGGGAGGGACGCGTATTCAAAAATAAAATCCGGTTTTTCTGGACACAAAATATTGTGATAATTCTCTGCGAATTTTTTTCCATCTATTCTTTTTGCTTCGTCCATTTTATCTCTCCTAAACCGAATAATTTTGGAAGTCTCTAAAAGTTGCTATTTTAGCCATAAGGGAATATCAGTTGTTCTAAATCTTCTTAGAGATGTCCTTATTTTTTCATGATTACGTTATAGATTCTGTCCAAATCGTCCTTCGTAAAATAGTTGATAGTGATGGTCCCCTTTTCAAAATCACCTTTCATAACAACCTTAGTTCCAAAGGCATCCCTGAATTTTGATTCAATATCAACATAGTTTGGATCACGATTGTCCACGACGTTTTGATTTATTTTAGGAGGCTTTGCACGACCACCGTTGTTAAAAAGTTGAGCCAGTCGTTCCGCTTCACGAACAGAAATTCCATCGCTGACCATTCGTTCAAAAAGTACACGCTGGTCTGGAGGATTAGACACACTTAAAAGAGATCGGGCATGTCCCGCTGTGATTGTCCCAGACGCAAGAGAATCCAACATATCTTTTGGCAACTTTAAAAGTCTCATGGAATTGGCAACGGTGGATCGATTTTTTCCAACCCTTTGCGCCACTTGTTCCTGAGTAATATTCTCCAGTTCCATAAGCTGATAATATGCTTGGGCTTCTTCAACCGGGTTCAAATCAGCACGCTGGATATTTTCAATCAAGGCGACTTCAAGTTTTCTGCTGTCTGAATATTTTCTAATCTGCACAGGAACTTTTTCCAAACCAGCACGCATTGCAGCACGGGTTCGTCGTTCACCGGCAATAATATAGAACATTCCATCCTCAGCATCTTCAATCATAATCGGAGAAAGTACGCCTTCCTGTTTTACCGACTCTGTAAGTTCAGAAAGTTTTTCTTCATCAAAATATTGACGAGGCTGGCGTGGATTGGGTTTTAAAAGTTTTGGATCAACCCAAAGTGTTCCATTTTCATCTGCACTGATTCCTTGAGGCAATTCCGTATGGACTGTAACTGTAGGTCGCTTTTCTGTAACGTTTGGCTGAGATTCATCAACGGAGGCATCTGACATAAGCGCACTCAAACCTTTGCCCAATCTGGATTGTTTATCCATTG
>JAZUEV010000034.1:0-7521 GCA_045640345.1 Treponema sp. | reverse complement strand
ATGATTGAGAGGACTGGTCAAAAATATCCAATGAGTATTTGCCTTTTTGATTGAATGTTATAGTATGGTTGCTTCCTTCAGATTTTAATTCATAAGACTCCTTTGATAATTCTTTTTTATCAACTATAAAGTCGAAAGATTTGGTTCCTTCATTACCTTTTTTGTCCTTAAGTTTTAAGGTTATTTCATATCGTCCGTTTCCCAGATGGGCTACAGGAATGTTCAGTCTTTTGTCTGCTGGTTTGCTTAATAATGTTGTCTCTTCTCTGTAAACGACATTTAATCCTTTGTAGATAATATCAATATCTTGGTTTCCTTCTTTTAAGCCATCACCGTTGTCCCCGAAAATGGCTCCGCGTACGGGCAGGTAGCTTATGAAACTTCCTGAATAATCGGTTTTAAGATTAGGTCTTTGCAATTCTTCCTCTGAGCTTCCTTCAAGTTTACTATAAAATTGTGGAGGTATATTATCTACAACTCTGCTGTCCGTGGAAGCTATTGTATATTGTGTTTCAAAGGTTTTTCCAGATTTTGCTCCAACAATTGAAAATACATAATCGCTTCTACTATTTAAAGTATAGAAATTATTCGAAGCTACATCAAAAGAGATAGTATTTCCGCTGGGCATAAAAAGCTGTTTCATCTTAGTTGGCCCCTCCTTTAAAATAACTAAATCGAACTGATCAAAAATATTTTTGTCCAATGTCACGGTGATTGTATGTAAACCTGTTCCAAGTTCCTTTGGCTTTAATTCAATGTTCGCATCTTCGGGAAATTTTTTTAAGGGAGTTGAGTTCCATTGTAGCTTGCATTTTTCAATCTTAAAGCAGTCTAAATAATAATTCCATTCAAAAGAATAAGGATCTCCGAATGATTTTGACTGTTGTGATGAACCAATATAAAAAGGAAATTCTATTTTATTTTGAACAAAATTCTCTGGTATGTATATTGGTGGCCAAGTCTGGTTCCACGCCTTTTTCTTCCATTTTGTGTGAGTTGAATCATCGGGATCCATATAATATGCGACATCATTTCCATATTCTGTCAATATGTCATATTTCAAAATCTTCGCAATAACTTCGCCCTCACGATCTTTGAGATCATCTGCATACGCTGTCAGCAATTTCGGAGTGGCAGGGACTGTGAATACGGCATATTCTGAGTTGTTTATACCTGTATCCGTTGAAACTTTTATGTATAGATTTTTATGGAAATCAATATTTTTAGGTACAGGAATGTTTATGATTGTGTTATTTTTTTCACCAAGGGCAAAATGTTCATATAAGTTCTCAGTAAGTATTCGTATATCTATTTTATCATTTTCTGACTGACAAAATTCATTAAGAGCATTATCTCGATATTTCTCACGATTTTCATCTGGGTCGACATCGTCATACCACATCTGTATATAGTCGTCAATTATTTTATTGATTTCATCTTCTGATAGTGAATCCATGTTAAAAGATTCTGCATTTTCTCGTAGTAGTTGCTGGTCATTAACTTCGCTTTCGAAATCGTAGACAGCGTAAGAGGAAATTGTATTATTCAATTCAAGATTTTCAAGTTCATCTTGGTTTTGACAAAAACCATATCTGATTTCAATATTCTCGTTAGCATTTCTCTTGCCAAGTCCTTCATCTATGTCAAAGACAATTAATTTGAGGGAATTGGAATGGTTTAAAAGCTCCGTCTCTGAATTTAAGTAGTCATCTGTTGGATAGTTAAAATGATTTTCAACTCTTCCTTCAAATCGGTTAAAAATGCATACCTCGGTTTTTGAATATGCCTGCTTTTTGTATGTTCCGCCAATTTCCAGAATATTAGATTCGATGTTTCCATTTTCTATATTTCCATCATTTTTTACTGACACCTTTATTTTAAATTCTCTTTTATCATCCCAATCCAGTGTCTTATCGCGAAAATCTATTCTGGTAGACAGTTTGTAATCACCGTTTCCAAGGGCTTCCGTGACGAAGGTTTTATAGTCCTGGAAAGCTTTTCCTCCGCAGACAATAGTTTCACCGTTTTCATCCACAAAATATACAGTAACTGCTTCGATGATTCCGAAGTCCTCTTTTGCATAAACCTCTAAATCTAAATAGTCAACAACCCTTCTATCATTTCCATATCTGTAGTTCAGGTCTGCTTTAAGAAGTTTTGGTGGCTCTTTAATGCCATTATTTGTTATGTCTGGATTTATAAGAATTCCTTCAAAGTCCTTTAGTATTGTTGCTTCATACATATAAGTGATTGCGCTACCCGCAGTATGCTCACCCTTTGGGTTGAACTCTATTGTTTTGTTTGTATCTTTTATTTCGGTTCTTTGTCCACCTTTTTTTTCAAACACAGAAAAAGTTCCGTCAAATCCAAAACCATTATTCACGGCAAACTCAAATGAAAATGTTTCCCCGACTTTAAAGTTGTTGATTCCGGTAAGCGAAATGGAACCACTTTTGCTGTTCCTCAAGTTGATTTCCACACTGACGGAACGGGCGTTTGCAATTTCCACGGCCTTGTCAAATTTTTCTTTAAAATCACCGCCGTTCATAAAATTGGCACATCCAAAAAATGCTGTAGCAAAGAAAAAAATAAAAACAATCCTTAAAATTGATTTCATAAAACCATCCCATAAAATACGTGTAATAAATTCTCAACGATTTTTAAAATTGTATCATTTGATACGGTTTTGTTCAATATTGAATAGGAGAAAAGCTAAAATGAAAGAATCCCATTCGGCACGAATCAAGGACTTATCTAGGGTATGCAGTTTTTAGAGGTTGCAAAAAAGTTTTGATTTTGCCACCAAAGGGTAACAATTTTTGCCTTGCAAAAAACATCAAAAGTTGCGGACGGTTGTTCAAGTGGTTTCGACAGGCTCAACCGCCACAGTCTTGTGGATGTCACTGAAAAAGTCCAATTTGTCATGCTGAATTTATTTCAGCATCTCATTAATTATAGATATATTATACAATTAGAGATCCTGAAACTAGTTCAGGATGACAGGTTTTACACTTTTTCAGCAGCCTCGTCTTTTGTGTTTGGGATGCTTAAAGCGGGATGTCCAAAAAGTTCTGTCATGCTGAATTTATTAGCCTTCGGCGGCGACCCACTGCATCTCAAAAATGTGGTTCGGTTTTTGGATGTTTTGAGGAGACTCCATTCCGTTCGCTATGTTCTCTCCAGTCGAAATGACTTTCTATTCCGTTTGCTATGTTCTCTCCAGTCGAAATGACTTTTTGAATTAAAAGTGTTTCATTAATAGGGTTCGAAATTATTTAGAAATCCCTTGGAGGTTTCTTGTTGATGAGTTTTTGTGCTTTTTCGGCTTTATCCATTATGTCTATTTCTTTGATGGACAAATCAAATTTTATGGAACAGCTTAATCCGTTGGGCTTTTTTTTCAGAGAGGTGTTTATCAAGGTTTCCATTGATTGGAGGTCATATTTCATTGAAAGAGTCTTATGCCTGCGACCAAGTTGTTCCTCATTGATTTTCATGTATTCTTTCTTCAAAATGTTTTCCATGTTCTCTTTTAAAAACTTTGCTGCCTCCCTAATTCCTGAAAATATGAAAAGTGTTTTTTCTGAAGGAATGTTTTTGTCCATTTCTATAAAATATAAATCCTGTCTTAAAACAATTGAATAAAATTTGTTCGCCGATTTTGAACCGGCTTTTGCGACTACTTTGTTTTCTGTTTTATCAATCAGTTCAAAATATTCGGAATAACTTTTTAATTCCGATTCTTTTTGGACGGTCCTGATTCTATAACTTGAGTCCGGATGGAAAGTGATTTTTGTTCCATTCAAAAATGCTGTGGACAAAATAGAATCCCAGTGGAAAGAAAAAACAGTTTTTGGAAAAATTATTTCCTCTAAATTTTTTGACAGGGAATTGTTGAATAGGCTATAAAAATTTCCAATGTCTTTTACTCCTTCAGGAATGATTAAAGTGTTGCCAGAAAAATTGCAGATGGAAATCAGGTCTCCTTTTTTTGTGTACAGCACAGAATCAGCAAGTTTTAATTTTTTATTTTCTTCACTGAGGATGACTTTTTTAATAGAAGAAAAAATTGAAAAATCAACGGTCTCCAAAGTTGACGGAAGATAGATGCTTTCCAAATTTTGAATTGCCGTGCGGGAGAAGTTTGGATCAATTTTTTTTACTCCATCAGGAATAACCAAATTTTTTTCATCATGGTTTATGAAAATCAGTTTTCCGTGTTTGTCATAAATCACACCGTTCTGGCTTTTGTAATTTTTATTATCATCGGACACAGAAAATCGCAAGTCCTTTGGTTCATACTTCAGTCTTTGAAAAAAGTCGTCATTGATTTTTAATGAGTTTGGAATTACTGATTCGCCGTTCTTTTTTGCTATAAAAATAATTTTTCCTTTTTCAAGAATCCAACCGTTTTCAGTTTCATATCGATTTTGGTTTCCATTTACTTCAACTGATTCAAGACTTCTGAATTCGGAAAAAGCAAAATAGGAAAGACTAAAAATGGTTGAAGGAAAAACAATTTTTTTTATGCCTCGCTTGTTGACATATTCTCCCCAGTCAACTGCATCAAGAACACCTTCCGGAATTTTGTAGGTTTCAGAATCGAAGCGAGGGGTAAAATATAAAATGCCGAAAGGACCTATGAGAGAAGTTTCCTGCATATAAAAGTTTTTGTTTTTGGGATTGACTGTTACTTTGAGGTTGGGGAGAATATTTACACAACAGACATATTTTTGCGAAAGAGTTTCGTGGAGAAATTCAATATCGATTTCTTCAACCTTTTCACCAAATTCCAAAGTGTGGAAACTGTCGGAAAGAATTTCCAGTGAAAGATTTTCCGAGTTAAACTTTTTCTTGTTGTAATGAAGAATTTTATTTTCAACAAAAACGCTAGGCATATTATCATCTCCAAAAAAAAATTCCTTAAAAAGTTCTGGAAATTTCCATCGCCAATTGACTTTGGAAAAATCCAGAACCCGTGGCAAAAAAAGTTTAGGCAACAAAAGCTTCAAGTTCATACGCAGCGGCATTGTCCTTTATTTTTTTGAGGGCAATGTTTTTGATGTGCGTGGCCATCTGCTTTGTACAGTGAAGTTCGTCACCAATTTTTTGGAACGATTTTTTTTCACCGTTGAAGCCGTAATAATTTTCTACCACATATCTTTCGCGCTCGTTCAGACAATGGGTCATGCTGCGAACAAATCTTGTCATCTCTTTTTCTTCAAAGGATTCCTCCACTGAAAGATAAGAATCGTCCGCAATGGAATCGCCAAGGGTAAATGAAAAATCATCTCCCAGACTTTCATCCAAAGATGCGGCAACAAAATCTGTCTTATTAACATTCGCCTTTCTTGGAACACGAATGACATTATTTGCTTCGATGGCTTCCCTGATATGCATCCTAATCCAGCTGACGGCGCAGGTACTGAATTTGTACCCAAGAGATGTATCAAACTTTTTTATTGCATCGTAAAGACCCAAGTTTCCTTCTTCAATCAGATCGATGAGGTCAAGTCCTCTGTTCTGATAGCCTTTTGCCACAAATACAACAAACCTTAAATTGGAACTAACCAATTTTCTTGTTGCATCTTTGTCACCCTTTTGAGCAAGTGGAAAAAGTTCCATCTGTTCTTCAAGACTCAACTGTGGCTCATTCTTAAGTGCGTCGAGATACATGGCAACCAGGTCATTAGATGTGTATGTGTTCATTACGAACCTCCTTTTAGCAGAATTTTTAAAACCGTCCTGCAATTTGGATAAATCAACGGTCAGCCATCGCAGCTGTTTTCAATATAGGAAGATTTTTGATTTTGACAAATCTCCTATGGAACCAAGGTTTATTCAAACGCCGGATACAGAATACTCTTTTTTGAAAAGAATTTGGTTGCAGAAAATGCTACTTCTAGAAATATGAAATTTCTAAAAATATTTTGGCATCTCTAAGAATTGCGATTTTTAGGGACAACCATTTTTCTGTGGTTCGCAAACTATAAATCCTTGCTCAAGCTTTTTGGTGTTACCTTTCAGGACATGATTCATGGTTGCAAATCCTTTTCAGGACGAATCATAAATCCTTGCTGCAATTCTTGAGGGTTACCTTTCAGGGCATGATTTATGGTTGCCAAATCCTTTTCAGGAGTTCGCCAAATGATAAACCGTTATAGTAGCAGAGTAGGGTCTTGTTAAAAAACAGTTGGTTCGAGAAATTTGAAAATCTAAAATCAGTTAAAAAAGTTATCTAAAGTTCTTCCCACCAATCAAAAATGGGGGATGCACCTCCTTTGAACTCCATAAAAGTGTTGCGTAATCTGGAGCAGAATCATCAGTTGGAATAAATATAGGGCGAGGGGGGGGGGGATGACAAATGAAAAAATTAATTTTGTTCAAAAATCATTCGACTTTACAAAGCTCTTTTGCGTGGGTAGCTGGTTCACTTAATATTTAATAAACTTGTTGGACTTATAATATTGGCCATCAATGGCAGCGGAAAATAGGTTCTTCCTTTATTTGTGGTGTTGGGGGGGTGTTATTTTTATGAAATTCGAATATCGCCACAGTAATGAAATTTTGTGATGAGGGGTTATATTATGATAAAAACATGGTATAATGAAGCATGAGATTATTATAGAAAATAGTGTAAACAAATGTGGGCATCTAGCAGTGTGAATAAAAACTGCAAAGATAGAAATATTATTGGAATCCTCTGTTTAATCTGAATTTATGTAAATTTTCTGTTTTGAAGGGAAAAATGTTCTGCATCGATTCCACGGACATTATTGCATACAGTATTGTGTCACCATCTTCACTGTTTGAAATAAGATAATTTAAAACATTTGCTCCAAATTTTTCTATTGATTTGTACATCATATTTCCTCTATGGTCTTATTGAAAAATTCAATTGTGTTATCTATATCGCAGTCCCCAAAATATGTAAAAATAAAATTTAAAATATATTTCTTTGCGAATTTCCAAGCATCTTCAATCGACTGGCATGATTTTAAAATAGGGGACAGTTCAATTGAAGAATCGCAGTAACGCAGCTCTGTTTCACCAAGTCGCAGAATTTTTAATTTTGGATAAAATCTGGCTACAATTCCTACCAGGGTTTTTATATCATGTATTTCCAATCGTTTTGATTTTGTGAATTTCTTTTCAAGTTTTTCAAAAAATTTTTTGTACTCTTTTGTCCTTTGAATCTGTCCCAAACTTTCGCTGTCTTCAATTGTCGTAATGTCTGAGTAATTTTCTTCAGATTTAAATTCTGGAAAAACTAAATTATTTAAGGATAGATTTGAAAACTTTGCCTTGGCGTTTGTTTCGCTTCTCCTTATTCTTCCATTTGGGCAAACACAAAACAGTTCTTTTGAAGTATTTTCAGCTGTCTTTATTATACCTGTATTTTTGCATAATATACAACGGTCGTTTTCACCTTTATATTCATTGTACCATAACCCAAATAAATCAATTTTCTTTCCCATTTCCATTCATCTCCTCAGATATATTTAAGTCTATTTTAACACA
>JAZUEV010000033.1:0-11734 GCA_045640345.1 Treponema sp. | reverse complement strand
AAAGAATTCCGGTTGGCTTATTATTTTTCTAAATTCTTCGGTAGATAAATCCAAGATTGGAATTGCGGGTTCCTTTTCGATATAATGTAAAATTGAGTCTGTTTGACAGAGGGAATACCCATGTTGATAATTTAAATCTATATATTTTCCGTCAACTTTACAAAGTTTAGTTTTATCTATTTTATCATTTACAAATCTTTTTAGATTTTTAGCTTTAATCTTCGTTTCTCTACCATGAATTTCGATTGAGACGATTTCTGCATAAGCATATAAACTTCCGGTATTTTCTGAAGGAGCGATAACAAGATACAGGAGTTCTTTTTTCTTTTGAGCATCACTTAAAAAATTGCTTGCACCAGACCATGGTCTTCCCTCAGTAAATTCGCAAATATTATTTTTAATCATTTCATCAACTCTATGCGAGTGAATTATTGTATAAACTAAATTTTTATATACATTCATTAAAATTTCCTATTTAAATAACTTCAATTCATTATATCACATATTTTCAGATTTTTGTAGACTGCGAATTGAATCATATTAAATCTAAAAAAAATGCTTTGAAATCATATAAAAATCGTTAGATTTTTCGAATCCGTGTGACATTAAATATGTTTTACGTTATAAACTACATTTGAAATTTAGATTCAACATTTTCCCTATTTAATTTTGTGCTTTCTACCGACCAAAAGACCGTCAAAACCTTGAGCAAATGGTCTGTCAACGCTATAAAATGTGTGTTCACAGACCAAAAGAACGGGGTATAAGATTTTAGGAAATATCTAAGATTTAAATTTATAAAGCCGACTTGGAAATCTAATATTTTAAACTTTTATTAACAGCACTCCAAATGAGTTTTATTCAAATAAAAATCTTTCAGTCCAAATTCGATTGTTAAAAATTGCTTTCACAAAACTTTATTTCAAAAGAACTTCCTTCGCCAAGTTTGCTTTTTACAAAGACTTTTGCGTTGTGATATTTTGCTCCATGTTTTACAATTGAAAGTCCAAGTCCTGTGCCTCCCAACTGTTTTGAATGAGATTTATCAACACAATAAAATCGTTCAAAAATTCTTCCCAATTGGTCTTGAGGTATTCCAATTCCTGAATCAGAAACTTTTAAAACCAGACATGAATCTTCCATAAAAATATCAACATCGACAAATCCATTTTCACGATTATATTTCACAGCATTGTCGCAAAGATTATAAATCATTTCATGTATCACAATCGGAACACCAAACACATAGGAATTTTCGCAAGACTTAAATTTAAATTCAATGTTTCGTTCTTTCGCAGTCGGTTGCAGACTTTCAATTATTTTTTGAGACATTTCACGCAGATCAATTTTTTCTTTTTCAAGAGTAATCGATTGTTCATCAAGTTTGCTTAATTTTATAATATCATTTATCAAAACAATCAGACGCTGACTTTCATTATAAATATCGGTGGAAAAATCCATCATTGTTTTTTCATCAATTCCACCACTTTTCATAATTTCAGCAAAACCGATTATACTTGTGAGAGGAGTTTTTAATTCATGGCTCACATTCGCTGTAAACTGTTGTCGCAATTCTTCACGCTGTTTTTTTTCATAATTTTCTTCTGCAATTCGATTTGTAAACGGTTTCAATTCATCAAAGACTTCTGATTTTTCTGGATTGTCCAAATCAATTTGCTCTAAATTTTCCGTAATTTTTTTTGATTGAAAAGTTGACAAGGCAATTGAAATTCCCAACGCAATGATAAGGGCTATTAAAAATACACGACTCATTCCGAACATCAGAATAAAAATAGAATGTTGGTCGCATGAAATTCTAAGGACTTTTCCATTGTCCAAATATTTTGCGTAATACAAAGTTCTGGACATTTTTGTTTGAGAGTATCGGGAAATTTTGGATGTACCATTTTGAATGGCGGAAAAAATTTCTCTTCTCGTAAGATGATTTTCCATTTGCGATGCATCAGCTTGATTATCAAAAATTACTGTGCCGTCAGAATCAACCAAAGTAATTCTGTTTTTGGATTCCAGTTTTAATAGAAAATCTTTTTCATTATTTTCCATTCCAAAAATCAAAAAGTCGCATTGGGTTTCCAATTCATTAAACAATTGTTCCTCAAAATATGAATACAAATGACTCATAAAAAAAGCGGAACAAAAAAAATAAACTAGAATTCCGACGATAAATGTGTTTTTAAAAATTGTAAAAGTCAGTGATTTTGATTTCATACTCTGTACCCTACTCCACGCACAGTTTGAATTAGATTTTCATTTTCTCCAAGTTTTGATCGCAAACTACGGATATGGACATCAACAGTTCTGGTCTCAACATCATTTTCCATGTTCCAAACCAATTCCAAAAGTCGCTCACGAGATAAAACGATTCCTTGATTTTCAAAAAGCAATTTCAATAAATCAAACTCTTTTGCTGTTAAATAAATTTCTTTTAATTCACTATCGATTTGCTGATACAATTGGTGGCTGGAAATATTCAATGTCAGATTTTTTATTTTCAAAATATTTTCTACTGGTTGAATATTTTTGCTATTTTCGTATCTTCTTAAAACAGCTTTTATTCTTGCAACCAATTCCATCAATCCAAAAGGCTTTGGAATATAATCATCGGCTCCCAAATCAAGTCCAGCTACTTTATCAAATTCAGTTGATTTTGCAGTGAGCATTATGACGGGAATTTTTTTGGTCGAATCATTTGATTTTAATTTTTTCAAGACGGAAAATCCATCCTCGTCAGGAAGCATAATATCCAACAGAAACAAATCGGGAACATTTTTTTCATTCCAAAAATCTTTCGTATTTGAAAAACCCTTTGTCTCAAATTTTTGCGAATTCAAAGTGTACTGCACCAATTTGCGAATAGAATCATCGTCTTCAAGTATGTAAATCATTTTTAAACCCATCATCAAGTTTATCACATTTTCCCACTTCCGAATGTTAAATTTCTGTTAATTTTTTTGCGATTTTTTCAAAACTTAAAACAATGGTCAGATAAAAAACTTTACCTTCTCCTGACAACAAACTCCAATTTTGGTGCAGATGCTTTTGATGTATTTCGTTTTTTGTACATCAAATAAAGTTCTTCCTGGGCACGGATATTTTCTTCTCCATCATTCGCTTTTAAAGAAGTCCAAGTTCCGTCCACATTAAGGACATAAGAATTCGTGTTGTCGGAAAAATAAAGCATAAGGATTTCTTTTACAGTTTTGAAAATCTGTTTGTCGGTCACAGGGAACATAAGTTCAACTCTTTTATCCAAGTTGCGTTCCATCCAATCGGAGCTGCTCAAAAACAATTCTTCATCGCCACCATTTTGGAAAAAACAAATTCGACTGTGCTCCAAATATCTGTCAATAATGCTGACGACTTTTATATTTTCGCTTACACCTTTTATGCCAGGAACCAAAGTACAAATACCACGGATGTTCAATAAAACACGAACCCCAGCCTGACTTGCTTCATACAATTTTTTGACAATTTCTGGATGACAAAGGCTATTCATTTTTGCTACAATCAATCCTGGATTTTCCGGACTGCTTTGTCTAATTTCCCTGTTGATTAAATCAATCAATTTTTGTTTCAACGCAACCGGAGCCATAAACAAGTGTCTCATATTTTGGACTGTGCTGTAACCAGAAATCACATTCAAGAAAAAAGTCGCATCCGTGGCCAACTGAGGATTGCAAGTAAAAATGGACAAATCCTGATAGACTTTTGCAGTTCCAGGATTATAGTTTCCAGTGCTCAAATGGAGATATCTTCTAAAACCATCAGATTCATGTCGAATAACAAGGCACAATTTTGCATGAACTTTTATATTTACGATTCCATAAACAACAGTCACACCAGCGTTGACCAATTCATTTACCCAAGAAATATTTCGTTGCTCATCAAACCTTGCTTTGACCTCAACAAAAGCGGTAACCTGTTTTCCATTTTGAGCGGCTTTTTCCAATGCACGAACAATTGGACTATTATTGCCAGTCCGATACAAAGTCATTTTTATGGACAACACATTTTTATCGCAAGAAGCATCCTGAATAAATTTTACGACTGGGTCAAAACTCTGGTAGGGGACATTCAACAAAACATCGTGGCTTCGGATTGTGCTCCACAGACTTCCTTTTTCTGGAAAATCGTCATGGGCAAAATGTTCCCAGTTTGGATATAAAAGATTTTCTTTGCCCTCAAATTTTTCATCGGACAATTCAGCAAGGGCCATCAAATCAACAGGTCCATTTACACAATAAACATCTTCCTGGGTGATATTCAATTTTTCCTGAATATAGACTGCCAAAGTATTGCTAGATGAATCACAAATCAAGCGCACTGGAAAAGACGACTTTCGTTTTACCAAAACTTCTTCCATAGCTTGAATAAAATTTTCTCCAGCATCTTCATCAACAGAAAAATCTGCATCACGATTGACTTTAAAAATCAAGGACTCTTTTACGCTATAACCAGGAAAAAGACTGTCACCAAAACTTGCGATTATATCATCCACCAAAGTGAATCTGCGAATCTGTTTTTCATTCTCCAAATTTTCTTCAGGCAACCAAACAATTCCCGACACATCTTGAGGAATTTGAACCAATGCGACAATTTGTTTACAATCATCTTTCGCAGAAAAAATTTCACTTCGGATATTAATGCCCGACAAAACATCCAACAAAAAAGCCACATAGGAATGTTGATTTCCAATATGAGGAAACGCTTGTCCATCGGTTCGCAAAGGAGTCAAAAGTGGATAGATTTGATTTTTAAAAAAACTTTGCGCAAAAATTCGTTGCGATTCGGAAAAACTTTTTGAGTCCACATATTCCAAACCATTTTCTTTCAGCAAAGGCAAAAGTTCATTGTTCAATAAACCGTATTGCTCATCGATTATTTGGTGTGAACGCTCAGATATTTTTTTTAATAATTCAGCCGGCACATAACCAGAGTCATCCACAAGATTTGGATTTTTTAAAAGCTGTCTTTTGATTGAAGCTCCCCGCACCTGAAAAAATTCATCAAAATTGGAAGCAACGATGGACAAAAAATTTAGTCTCTCCAAAATCGGCAGACTCTTTTTTTCCGACTCCCTTAAAACTCTTGCATTAAATTCAATCCAGCTTAATTCACGATTTATAAATTCAAAATCAGACATAAAATCCTCCGGTCTTAGACCAAAACAATTTTATAACCAAAAACGTTTTCGAACATTTCACATTTTTCTTGGACAGCCAATTTTTCCAAACGCAAATTATCAACAGTGTTTATGCGAATGGTCAAAGTGTCGTGTCCCAAACTCACAGTGCAGTCTGGAAATTTTTGTCTATGACTTCTGTCCATGGCATCTGCAATTCGAAGGATGGCGGTGAGTTTTAAAATTGTCAATCGAATAGCGCGAGGTTGAATTTTAAATTCACTGTCGTCATGGGGGATTTTTTGTCCACGGTGATATCCTGCAATCTGTGCAACAATTCCCAAATCTTCTCTGGTCAATCCAAAAATTTCCGAATGGCTAATTATATAGCGACTGTGAAGATTGTGGTCCTTTGCTCTAATGAACATACCAATGTCATGGAGAATCGAACTGACCTCCAGAAGAAGTCTCTCATGGTCCGTAAGTCCCAATTCTTTTTCAAGACAGTCGTAGATTTTTAAACCCAAATCACGAACAAAATATGCATGTCTTTCATCGCCTTGATATTTTTTCAAAAGCCGACTTGCACCTGCCACAATCTGGTCATCAAATTCTTTCCGAAGTTTTTCATCAACTTGATTTCCTTGGCTAATCAAAAGTCCTTCACGAATTGAAGTTTCTGGAACAATCAAGGATTCCACATTGGACTCTTTTACAAACTCCCTGTATGCAGATAAAGACAGTTGAAAAGTTTGAGCATCGGAATATGACAAATTAAATTTTGCGTTGATTTCATCGATTGAATATTCTTGAATCTGGTCCACAAAATCAATAAAATCTTGTCTCTGAATCTTCCATAAAAAAGGTGACACATCTTTTCCACAAAAAAGTGCGGCAATATTCATGTCATGTCCAACAGCAATAAACTGACTCACCTGACTTATGTTCAGTTCGGAACTTAATTGACCTCTTGTATTTCTGATATAGTCCTTCAAAAACTGTCGTCCATCTTCAGCCTTTTGTTCATCGGAAAGACTTGCCGCCAAAGCATGAACCTGCTGGTCAATAATGATAGTTCCAATTCGCATTGAATGAGCAACAGCAATTCGACCTTTTTCAAGGAGCATCATTTCAGTAGAACCACCAGAGATTTCAAGAATGATTGTATCCTCGTTCTGAAAATTTATCCCAGCTTTTTTTAGACATTCTGTGACGGCAATATAACGAAGTCGATTTTCTTCAACACCGTCAACAATGCGGACTGTAAAACCTGTACGAACTTTTATTCGATCAACAAATGGGTCACGGTTGACTGCTTCACGGACGGCGCTTGTTCCAATAACGACAGTTTCATTTTTGGTAATTCCCCAAGCTCCAATCTGTTCCGCATATCGATTCATAATTTGGATACAGGAGGACTGAGTTTCATTGGATATTGAACCAAATGTAAAAACGTCACGACCAATATTCACTGGAAACTCGCTTCTATCCAAAACGGTTACCATGTATGAAAAATTTGTATCTTGATTTGACTGTGGTATTTCGGCAACCAAGAGACGAATCCCCGTGGAGCCGATTTCAATGACCGCACTGGGATTTTGCATATCTTCTCCTACAATTTATCAATAAGCATGGAACATTTTCCAGAAGGAATTGGGAGTGTCTTTTTCTTCATGTCCAAAATGTTGATTGTAAAATAATACAGTTTTTCACTTTCCATCTGGACTTCCCATCCACGATTGCTCTTGTTACTCAAGATTGTAATAAGATTGCGCTTCAAGGACAATTTTTCGATTCCCATAATCTCCAAGCTTGGAATAATCCAGTCAACTGTTTTTCTAGGCAAGCTGATTTCCAAACCAATGATATTTTCAATCATCAAGGCGATTGTTGAAAGACCGACAAAAGGCAAGAATTTTTTTCGTGGGAATTCTGGATTTTCCTGACATTGAGCAGGACCTTCTTTTGTTGGCATATAAGCTTCGTACAAATCACCTTTCTTTTTTTCATCAAGAGGACTTAATCCTTCCAAGATGTAATACATATGACGAATCGTACATTCACGGGCAAATCCATAGTGCTGATATTTTTCCAGACCCTTTATCACCATAAAGTTGAACGGAAGAATAACAGAACCTTTGTATCCTTCTCCAGACTCTTGAAATTCAGGATTGTCGGCACTCAATGATGGGAATGGATGGTCTGTACCAAAAGTTTCTGGATTGGACAAATGTGCAATCAAAGTTTCAGCTCTATCTGCATTTGGAAGTTCAGCCAACAGTGGCCAGAATCCTGCAATAGTTTTGGACGGCAATCTTTGTTCATCCTTGTCCAAATCGTGATAGAAACCAGTTTCCGTATCCCACATAAGAGAATTGATTCTGGTTTTGAGACTGAAATACATTTTCTTGTACTTAAAACCAATGTCCTTGTCGTTCAAAATATCGCCCAAGGCTGACATGTGAGCGGCGTTGATAGCCATACAAGAGTTAAAATCAACAGGATAGAAAGTCCCCTTGCGAGGAGAGTTGAACATGGTCGAAAATTCAAATGGAACAGAATAAAGACCGTTTTCCTGTTTGAAAGTATCGTCAATCCACTTCATGTATTTTTCAAGGATTGGCATGACTTCTTTTACACGACGCTTGTTTGCAGACTTGTGATAAAGGTTGAACTCAGCCCAAGCAAAAAGTGGAAAACCGATTCCCTCTGGATTTTCAGGAGTTGTCAAAGGAGTGTCTGTAGAAAGGTCATACTTCCACCTAATAGCTCCATTTTCTTCCTGACGAGCATAGAAATAGTCAATATTTTTATTTGCTGGGAAATTTCTGTTGGAGTAGACCAAGAAAAATGATGAGAATATGGATTCAGCTTGATCCAAGATATATTTACCATCGTTTGGATAAACAAAATATCCATCGTTGGACTGTTCGCCCGTTGCTGGATCAATCCAAAAATCGGACAACCAGTTCCAGCTTTTGTCGTAAATATCAACAAAATCCTGGTCGTAAAAATGTATTTTAGGAAAATCCCATCTATTTAAAATACTGCTCCTAGCCATATCCACAGATCCTTAGTTTTTAAATTTTTGAAAAAAACCATTTCTAGCTTAAAACATTATATCACAACTTTTGTAAAAACGATATAATTTTAAAAAATTTTTTTTCGATAATAGAGAATTTTATGTTAAAACCTGCAATTTATCTTGAGATTCGAATTTTGTTGTCCGCTGTGCCTGAAGTTTTTAAGGTCACAACAGATTTTTCCGATGCAAAAGATGTTTTAAGCGTCAAAGAACAATTTATCCAAAGAAATAACGGCAAAAATAAAATAATGTCTGTGGAAATTTTACCGTCTCCCCTCAGAAAAGCCGCAACTTTAATAAAAGCGCTTGGAGGTAAAATCAATCCAACAGTGGATTTGGAAAAATTCATCTCTCCTCTTCAAGAACCTCCCGATGACAGGCAGTTTAACGGTTTTTCAGTTCAGCTTGGTCAAGGAGGTGACCTGGACATTATGTTCCACCACAAAGCAAAGACCATCCAGATTGAAGAATATCGCATGGAAGAAAATTTGGGACATCTGATTCGAAAGTCGGACAAAGTTCATACGGATTGGACTTACGCAGGATGTCCTTGTTTAAGAATTAAAACAGCTCCAGTTTTTGAACTTGGTGATGAAGCAGAGATTTTTTTGCAGGAACTCTACACCATCATGGCTTATCTAAAATTGACAACAGGTGAACTTGGGGAAGCGGCTTTTAGATGTAACGCATATATCACAATGACCAAATTTCCTGAAAAACCAAATTATCTTATCAAACTTCGCAACCTGAACTCTTTTAATTTTGTCAGAAATGCAATCAATTACGAAATCGGTCGTCAGGAAAAACTGTTTATGGCTGGAGAAACTTTTGATAGCGAAAGTCGTTTGTGGATTGAGGAAAATCATTCAACACAGTTTTATCAGGACAGAAGTTTTGTTCAAACAAGTTTTTGTCAGGTGGATGAAAATCTAAAAGTCGATTTGTCATATACAGAAAATGTGGGTCTTGATATTGAACTTCCAAATGACAGACGAATGAGATTTAGAAAAGATTTTGGATTGTCCAATCTTAGATCCAGATTTTTGTGTGAAGAAAAAGATAGGGCCGACTATTTTGAAAAAGCAGTTGAAAATGGAGCAGAACCTCATCTTTGTGCTAGATGGATTGCAGGTGAATTGACGGGTCTTTTGAATGCAAAAAAAATTTCCATAAATCAAACCAGATTAAGTGCAGAAAATTTTTCTTCTATTATTCAGATGCTTTATAATGGAAAAATCCATAGCGAAATTGCGAAAGATTTAATCTATCAAATTTGCAATACAGGAGAAAATCCTGTTGAACTTATCAACAGTAAAAATTGGTCGCAGCTTTCCACAAAAGAGGAGCTTGAAAATTTTATTCAAAAAGCGATGGACGAAAATCCTCAATGCATAAAAAGTTTGATTCATGGAGAAATGCAATCTTTGGAACGACTAACTGGAGAAGTTATGAAAGCCACCAACGGTCGTGCAAATCCAAGAATGGTCAAATCTCTCATAAAAGATAAACTGAAAATTTCTGTGGTCTATGTTTTGACGATGGGTGGAGCAATTACAGGAACAAAACTTCCAGATGGGACAGTAGCCGCAGGAAGTGCCGATACAATAAAACCATTGTTAAAAAATATAAGCGATTTTCCTGTGCAGATTACACCAGTCAGAGCAGTCCTTAGTGAAGAAATGGAACCTGGTGATTTAGCAAAATTGGTTGCCGAAATAAAATCCCGAATGGAAAGTGGTGTGGCAAATGGAATAGTTATCACCCATGGAACAGATACTCTATCATACACTGCCGCACTTTTGTTTTGGTTATTTTCATCTGCAAAAATTCCAGTTGTTTTGAGTGCATCTTCCGATTTACCTGAAGAAAGTGACCAAGCAAAAAATAATTTATCCTTCGCCATAAAAACCGCTGGTGAAAAAAAATCAGGTGTGTACTTGGCTTACAAATGTAAATTATATTCTCCGTTGAATCTAAAATTTACCAGCAGCAAGAACAATGAATTTACAAACTGGAATTTGGACAAAAATATTTTTGAAGCACAGACAAATATTTCAAACAGTTTTATGTCTGTTGAATCTCCAGACCCCGATGTTTTGGCACAACTTATGAATGAGGCCGCCGATAAATTGGAGGTCGTAAAAATTCATCCAGGTTTAAAAACAAACAGACTTAGAAAATTGATAAACGATGATTATGAAATCAAAAATATAATCGTGGAGCTTTATTCGAATGGAACTGGCAATATGAGAAACTCCGATTATTCTTTGAAAGATGTTTTTATAAACGGAAAGAAAAAAGGAATCCATTTTTATTGCACATCACAACAGGAGTGTAAAGTTGATTTTTCAAAATATTCCACATCAGCAAAAGTTTGGAGAGGAGGAGCAGTTCCTATGGATTTTTTAACCACCGAATCAGTAGTGGCTCTTTATTTTGCCGCCTGTCTTTTGGCAGACAATGATGATGAACTTAATCAATTGATGGAAGACAGTCTGGACTTTATCAGTTAAAAGATTTCTCCACTTCGGTCGAAATGACATAACATGACTACGGTCGAAATGACATAACATGACTTCGGTCGAAATGACATAACATGACTTCGGTTGAAATGACATAGCATGACTTCGGTCGAAATGACATAGCATGACTTCGGTCGAAATGACATAACATGACTACGGTCGAAATGACATAGCATGACTTCGGTAAATACAAATTGGACATAAAAAAGGAGATTATATGAATATAGTTGAAATCAAAAAAAAGTCATCGGAACTTTTTACGGATTATCTGAATTACATAATTGAAAAAATTTGCAACGAAAACGGCAATCAAACAAACGCAGACGATTTTTTTCCATTGGACGTTTTTGTAAATACAAGTCGATTCAGCGATACTTTAAAAGAACATTCCCAGGACATGGTAGATTTATTTCTCCAAAGCAAAAATAAAATTGGGGTCGGTTATTCTTTGGAAATGGAATCAATCGTCACTCGAAGCAGCGGACGAAAAAGCATAATCAAAAGAGTTTTTTTCGCAGAAGAAAATGATTATCTGAATTACATCAATGTAAAAACTCGTGTAGATAATTTAAAACTTGCATTGGGAATTTTGGCTCAATCAGGAATGATGGATAGCGCGTCCTTAAAAGCTTGGGCAAAAAAACATATTCGAGACTTGACTTTCGACCAAGGGGACAACAATTTTTTCTGGACCAGCGTTTCTCAATGTGTCATCTGTTTTAAAACAAAGAATATGAATTTTCCTCCACAGATTCCCACTGGATTTTTGGAGACAAACAAAAATATAATTCAATCATTGGTCACTCAATCTGAATCAGTTCCACAGAATCCAAAAGTTGATTTTAAGGAAAGCGATTTTGATTTACCAGTTGAAGTTTCTGCAACAAAAAAACAGAGCAAAAAAAATACTGCCAACAAAAAAAACAATGACGAAGAATTTGACATTCCAGATTTTATTCCACAAAAAATTGATAAATCTGAATC
>JAZUEV010000032.1:0-3401 GCA_045640345.1 Treponema sp. | reverse complement strand
ATGTTTCTTTTTTAAGAAGACACAGAAATAATAGGAAATACAAAATCTATAAAATAAAAAAGCCTTTCTGATTCCGACATTTTTTATAAAATTTATAGATGATAATGGAAGTCGTAATATAAAATTTAATAAGTAATACATTTTTTTTACTTTGAAACTTTTTGATATATTTTTCATACTTTTTTCTTCCCTCCGTTGCCACCAGCAATCCATATAACATTGTTTTGTCGGCTTTGAAAATTGTGTTAGGTATTTATCTGTCATAGATTTCCTTATGGTCGCCGATATTTATTGGAACAATTGTCTCGCCTTCTATCCGAAAGTCTATTGCAATCCTGTACTGCATATTGATCGACACAGAGTAAAGCTCCGAAAATTTATGAAGCCTTAAAGATGGGTGCATCGGATTCAATTCCATCAACTGCAAGGTTTTTTGATATTGATTTTTCAAATCCGGATGTTTCTTCAGGAACTTCTTCACCCGTTCTTCATAGGACTCTGTAAAGATAATCCTATACATTGGCAACCCGCTTCATATGTTCTTCTATTCCATCATCATGAAACCGTCCGGCCTCAATGTCCGCTTTCGATTCCTGTATGGCTAAATCCAATTCCAGTTCACGGATTTTATTGTAGTCGGAAATTTTGAGAACCACATATTTTTCAACTCCTCGGACTGTAATTATCGCGCTCTGGTTTTCGTCCATAACAGAGTCCAAGAGGGACACTCCCTTCACTTTTAAGTCATTCGCAGAAATAACCATGTCCATATCAACACCTCGCACTATTTATAATACTATCAATAGTGCGATTTTGCAACACAAAAAGAGCGAGCGGATGTACCTATGTTCACCAGGCACCTTTCTCCCGTCTGGAGACAGTCTTCTCGTCGAACCTTTTCTTCAGTTTGAAAAGGACTTCTGGCTGCGAGTCGGCCTTGTACTCCAATTTATCGTATGCCACCAAGGAGTTCTCGTCCACGCTCAGCTTGAAGCTATCTTTCTCATCAAGCACAAATACAAGGGACTTGTCTGTGTCAGATCCAAACTGGATTCTTATTTCATCTCCATTCATTTCCAACAGTTTTCCTGGTATGTCGTTCGGGATTTCAACTATGTTGTTCAGCTTGCTTGTTGCCACAACAACTTTCCCAGATTCGGTCAACTCCTCCGATTCCTCTGTTGCTTTCCTTAGGCACAAGTCCATGTCCACATAATAGTATGCCATGGAAAGCAAATCCTGGGGAAACTCTTCGACAATACTTCTTGTTAACTTTTTTATTTCAGATTTCTTTTTTGAGTCCTTATTTTCTTTTGGAAGAAATGTAAGTGCAATACCAATTCCAACAATAACAACGACAACCCCAACAGCCAATAGTGTTTCCATAAAAATCCTCCAACGGTTTTCATTTTTCTTTAACCATCCGACGAATGATTCGAAAATGTGCTGGAGATTTTACTTTCAACGAAAGTGGAGCAGTGCGCCATCAACCTAACAGGGGTTTATCGGATTTGAACTGTGTTAGGTTGGCTTATTTTTCAGGATTCTTATCTATCCATTCCTTGCATTTTTCTTCAAGTAATTTGAAATCGCAACAAAATGGAATTATTTTTCCAGTTTCCATTTGCTTATCATAAAGTTTTGTGATTTTCTGAATAATTTGGTTGATTATTTTCAAGCAGAAAGTAAATTCCAGATTCATTAAAACTTTATATTTCTTGATTTCATTTGTATCAGTTGGATTTGGATTTAAATCTACAATTGAATATAAACCTTCTTTTATAGGAATCATCTTTTTCAAATCCATTACTGACAAAATATGTTTTACAAAACCGTCTTTATTTTCTATATAGATGTCTTTTGAAGTTACATTTGATTTTTGACAAATTTCATAAATAACAAACCGATCTGCTTCAACATTTTTCCAGGATTTATGTTTGTCCTTTGCCGATGAAAGAGGAATAACATATTCCTGATTTTCTGTTGATATAAGTATTCCCAAATATGGTTTTGAATCATAATTTGTTGGTTTATAATAAACTTCACTACAAGAATCATGTAAATATTTTAAATAATCTTGATTTATATTTATGAATTTTAAAGTATCTTGCAGAGAAAACATTTTCAGCCTCAAAAAAAATAGACCGTCCGAAATCGAACGGTCTTGCTTTAATCTTCATCTCTTTATGATTTTCATCAAAGGTTAATGGAGACCTTCTTTAATCGCCATCTCTTCACGGATTAAAACCGCTGGTTAATGGAGACCATCTATACTAAAATATATGTAATTCTTAAAAAGATGTCAAGTGTTTTTACTTACCATACATTAATTTCTTTTCTTTGAATTGTTTCTTCAGAAAAATTTTTTTCAGCAATATACTTAACTCCAAAAAATTGATAACAATATCAGTAACGGAAGCCCCATTAGGATTCCTAAAATATTGAACAGTCTTTTTTCGTGTCTTTTAATATTTCCAATCAAACCTATAATGCTGAATACGGTCCCAGTCAGCATAACTTCACAACCAAGTATCAAAAATGTCACTACAGTACCGCCAAAGGAACCACTGAGAACAGTTTGCAGAGGAATATTGGAAGGATTTGGATTTCCAACAAATTTACTTCCGACTGTACTGACAATTGCTCCATTAACAAGTAGAATGTCTCCCACCAAACTTAAAATAAAACCTTTCATAAAAAATCCTCCAACTATTTTCATTTTTCTTTAACCATCCGACGGATGATTCGGAAATGTGCTGGAGACTTTACTTTCAACGAAAGTGGGGCAGTGTGCCATCAACCTGACATGCATTTAAACCGCGAGGGCTTGACCCGAAGTCGGTTTTGAAATGCTTGTTATGCTTTATTTTTCACTTTGAACTACACCTATTTCAATTGCAGTTATACAAGTATCTTGGTATTTAGTTCCCGGATAGACATCAAGAATTGTAAGTTTGAAATGTTTTGTTCTATATGGAAGAGCAATCTGCGTAAATTCAGGAACATCTTCAAATGTTATTTCTTTTTTTCCTTCAGTATCAGTTTCTATGAGTGCTTTTTTTATACGATTATTCTCTTTATATAAGTGTGGTTTTAAAGGATCTACATATCCATTTAAGATACGTATATCTGCATACTGAGTTGTAGATGGTATATCAAATTCTATATATTCGCCTATCCCGTCACCTTTTTTCCCTTCTACCCAAGGTGTAATTTTATTACTCCATTTTTGATTATGGTCATTATAAGTTGATGTCGCGTAAACAGTTAGAATATTTTCTGGAGAATATATTTTGGTTCCCTCTTTAAGAGAGGATGAAACTGTTATATTCTGAACCTTTCTCCCATTACTCAGTGTAGAATCAGGCTCTTTGAAATTTTTCTTAATAGCTTCTAAATCA
>JAZUEV010000031.1:0-3802 GCA_045640345.1 Treponema sp. | reverse complement strand
ACAAATTTCCCTGAGACAAATTGTTTTCACTCAACTCAGGTTCTGCATTTGGTCTGGTAATGCCAATGCTAGGAACATTGATAACAATTGTCTGACCAGGCAATCCCTTGTTTACATCAAGAACCTCAACAGGACCGTCTGGAACCGACACATGTGGCATGACCGCTGGATCAACTGTTTCACAAGAAGTCCAAAGACCAACCAGCGAAGTAAGAATAACCCCGCTCACGATCAAACTTTTCAGATTAAATTTCATAATCACACCTCTTTGACTGCAGAGAGTAAAATTCTCTTCTATTATAACAAAGAAAATCCTATCTAGCAAGAAAATAGTTAAAAATCATATAAAAAAAAGATAAAATCTGCCGATAAGAAAATCCAAAAATTAACTAACGACCGTTCGGTAGTCCCAATTATGTTTCGGATAACGCCCCTTCATTTCCGTACAAATTTCCGGCCAAGTGTTAGTCCAAAAATTCTCCAAGTCCTTAGTGATTTGCAAAGGACGTCGTGCGGGAGACAAAAGTTTAAACAAAACAGGTACACCCATAATTTTTGGGGTCGTGAAACATCCGAACAATTGTTGGATAATTATTTCGACAGTGGGAACAATT
The DNA here is from genome assembly GCA_045640345.1 of Treponema sp. GTDB lineage: Bacteria > Spirochaetota > Spirochaetia > Treponematales > Treponemataceae > Treponema_D. The sequence goes on along the minus strand of JAZUEV010000031.1, from coordinate 3,188 downwards.
TCCCCCGACTGATTTTCATACACAATTTTTTGTTTCTTTCCGTTAGACAAAATTAGTTCAGTGGGGACAAATTTTTTTACAGATTCACCGTCTAAATAATAATAAAGTGCCTCATAAACAACAGTTTCGGTGACAGATTGATTTGACAATAAAAACGGTGACAGCCATTCATCAGCAGTCTGGGACAGATTTTTTAGTTTGTCACTGATTGTAGATTGGTTATGGGTGATAGATTCATGCTCACAAAAAAACTGTACCCTTAACAAAAAGTCTTTTGCTTTTTTTGAAAGAGGCACAGATTCCAAACCTTCTTTTTTGATTTTTTCACACAACGCAATTGTATAATCACCATCGTTAATCTGCACCCTTTTTTCTTTTAGTGTAATTTTTCCATAAGATACAACTTCATTTTTGCTAATATGATTTTTTTCATCCAACGAAATCTGTACCCCTATTTTACATCTGTCCCACATAAATCTTTCAGCCTCATCTGTATCCACAAATTTGTATGAATAAATTTTTCCTTCACTTTCACCAGCGTCTACTTCTGGGGCTACCAAATATTTTGAATAGGAATTGGTCTTTTCAATAATATTAGCAATTCGACCAGATGGGAATTTATATTTTGGGGAATTAACGGAGATTTGCACAGCTAAACGGTCAGGAAATCCACATAAAAGTGCATAACTTGTGGAAAAAGTCTGTGGATTATTAGCAAAACCTGTGAACAAATCTGTCTTTTTTGACAAATTCTGTACCCTTTTTTTCAGGTTTTCCACATATAAATCATGGGTTTGTTGATTTGTTTGGTCTGTGAGTAAAAATTCAACTGCCAAAGCTGTGGATAACTCAATTTTGTTACAGTTTAATCCACTTAGAACAACACATGCAAGCCGAGGATGGATTCCCAACGACAAAGATGCTTGGCCCAAAGGAGTAATTTTTTTATCCTTCAAACATCCAAGCATTGATAAAAGTTCCACAGCTGATTCCCAACTGCCATGCGAAGGATTATCCAGCCACTCCATTTTTGTAAAATCGGTCACTCCCCATTCAGCACATTCCAACACTAAAGAACTTAGATCTGCTCTCAAAAGCTCAGGAGATTGCTCTGTAACCAATTTTTCGTGCTGCCCCCACAACCTAATGCACAGACCATTTTGGGTTCGACCAGCACGACCTGCTCGTTGGTTTGCACTAAATAACGAAACTCTCTTGGTCACCAATTTTTCCATACCAACATTTTGATTGAATTCTGTCACCCTTGAATACCCAGAATCTATAACCACACATACATCGGGGACAGTTAAAGATGTTTCAGCAATTGCAGAACTTAAAATAACCCTTTTTTTTCCATCTGTCACCTTTTTCAAGACAGACTTTTGTTTTTCGATGGGTACAGAACTATGTAAAATTTCCACATCTACATTTTCAACTGTACCCAAATCACTCTGTACCCTTCTAATTTCTCCAATTCCAGGCAAAAAGCACAGAACTGTACCCATTTCAATAGTCTCCAAGCTCTGTTTTATAGCCTGCACCATGGTCAAATCTTTTTTATACAGGATTTCCACAGGGTACAGTTTACCAGGTACAGAATATATGGGACAACAATCTGTACCCCCTAAATACAATTGGACCTTTTTTATATCAATCGTTGCCGACATAACAACCACATATAAATCATCTCTAATAGCCATAACTTCTTTCAAAAAAGCTAAAGCCAAATCAGCATAGATTGACCTTTCATGGAACTCATCTAAAACAATTACATTAACATCAGTCAGAGATGGATCATTTTGTATTTTACGGGTCAAAATTGCTTCTGTCATAACCGTGAAACGAGTTTTTTTACTGATTTTATTGTCCAAATGAATTGAATAGCCACATGTTTCACCTACAGATTCTCCCAATAAATCAGCCACGCGATAAGCTACATTTAAAACTGATATACGACGAGGCTCCAACATACAGATGTTTCCTGAAAAATGGTTCAACAATGCAAGAGGTAAAGCAGTAGATTTTCCAGCTCCGGTATTGGCTTCCAAAATCATAAATCTACTTTTTGACTGTTTTAATGTTTCACAAATCTTGTCCAAATGTTCAAAGATTGGCAGATTCTCTATTTCAGCGGAATAATTCATTCTTTTCCTCTATTTCAATCATCAATTTTTGGTCAGTTTAATCCGTACACAACGCAATTTTATTTAAACTAATTACCGATTGTTAGTTTAAAATTATCAATTTCTGTCCCTTTGTTTAGTGCATATCTTGTTGAAAATTATTAAAACATAGCAATTTTAAACATACTACCAGTTGGTAGTTTAAAATTTTTCAACAAGTTTTCCACAAATCACTATCATCCATATCAGTACTGTGGATTATTTGTGGAAAAAATCTGTGCAAAACTTTGTGACTTTAATTTTACCGTTTGTTCCACACATAAAAAAATACCACAAAATGACCGTAAAATCATCTTGTGGTATTACTTCGATAAGTTTTAGTTGAATCTATTATTTTGCATCCAAAAGTTCAACATCGAACACAATAAAAGTATTTCCAGGAATTACTCCACCAGCACCAGCTTCACCATAAGCATATTCTGGAGGAAGGATAAATGAACGCTTTTCACCGACCTTCATGTCCTGAACCATCAAATCAAATCCAGGAATCATCTGACCTGCTCCTGTCATAAAATCCAATGGTCCACGTCCCTTTGACTGATCAAACACATCACCATCCAAGAAATATCCTTTGTAATGGGTTGAAACACTCTTGAACTGTCCAGTCTTTGCTCCAACACCTTCCTTTGTTACTTTATAATAGATACCGTTAGAATCTTTTGCGTAGTCAGCATAATCTTTTGCAATCATGTCCAACTGTCCCTTCATCTGAGCAGCCTTTTTCTCTTCAGCAGCTTTCTTGATATCTCCCAAGAGCTTGTTGAAATCAGCCTGTGTTGCTGTAAACTTCTGAGCATCATCTCCAAGACGATAGATTTTTACAGACTTCATAATTGTGTTCTGCTTCAAGGAATTTACAACCTTCTGGCTTGCTGAATCAACAACTTTTCCAAAAATTGTATGCTTCCCATTCAACCATTCAGTTGGAACAATTGTAATAAAGAACTGACTTCCGTTTGTTCCAGCACCAGCATTTGCCATTGCAAGATAACCAGGCTTATCAAA